>CAJXKR010000299.1 GCA_913055815.1 uncultured Desulfohalobiaceae bacterium
GAGATGCGGACGTGACTGGAGTTCAGACGTGTGCTCTTCCGATCTGAACACGAGCCCGGCGTGCTCGCCCGCATCGCGGGCTGTTCTCCCGTAAATCAGCTAACATAGCTTCAATCTCAGCCTGACCTTCTTTGCCGGGTTTGCGAATAGCCTTTAAATCCGACTTATAATAACCATGTTTTTCGTATAAACTCTGGAGTTTTTCATACAGCGAAATGTTTTTTGTCTGGTAATAGGCAGCCATTTCTGCAATCAACATAGTAGCAATTACGGCATCTTTATCCCGGGCATGCTTACCAATTAAATAGCCTAAACTTTCTTCAAAACCTAAAATAAAATCTTTTTCCCCTGATGCTTCGTATTCGGTGATTTTTTCTCCTATAAATTTAAAACCTGTAAGTACATCTAAAACCTCTACTCCGTATTCTGCTGCAATTTCGGAAACCATATCTGTAGAAACTATAGATTTAATAATTGCTCCATTATCACTTAAATTACCCGCTTCTTTTTTGGTTCTTAAAAGATAATCAGCAAATAAAACTCCTGTTTCATTACCATTTAAAAACTGATAATTTCCTTCTTTATCCCTCACTGCAGGTGCCATTCGATCACAGTCAGGATCAGTTGCCATCACAACCTCTGCTTTTTTATCTTCTGCCAGTTCTAAAGCAAGCTCAAAAGCAGAACGATCTTCAGCTTCACCCAGTTTGTCATCGTACCCTTTCATGATTTCATTCCCTTATGATTTGTCGGATTGACCTATTAAACATCCTGATTCCACATTCCAATCTCAAATTCTTATAATCCCGAGTTTACAAGATTCCATCTGTTACCAGGGCAAAAAACCCATTTGCCCTTTAAAATACCATATAATGCCAGACTTGCTTTTATAAGCAATTATTTGTCCTGAAAAAAAACATAAGCTTTTAGTTGTCAAGTGATCTTGTACAAGTACCCAATTTTGTTTTGCAATCCACAACCTAGCAAAATAATATACGGTTCTTCAAGTAGGAAAACAATATATGCCAAGGCAAATTTATTTTAATAGCAAATACAAA
The DNA here is from genome assembly GCA_913055815.1 of uncultured Desulfohalobiaceae bacterium. Classification (GTDB taxonomy): domain Bacteria; phylum Desulfobacterota; class Desulfovibrionia; order Desulfovibrionales; family Desulfothermaceae; genus CAJXKR01. The sequence goes on from CAJXKR010000299.1 coordinate 1,059, forward strand.
TTAAATCAAATTGTTAAATATATAACCGATTTTTTACGCGCCGCGGTAGATACCTTTTTCTTCTTGTTCCTTCGGACAAGATTTTCAGCACTGCAGAACCTTCCCGCCCTCATACGAAGGCGGGAGGCTTTGGCTATAAGCAGGTACCCCCCCCCACGCAGTTTTGAAATAAATTGAAAACATATTTAAGGATATTAGTTTATCTGGAATGGATTATTCCACATTGCGCAGTTCCTCGATCAAATTCTTCAATTCGGATGCCATCTGGGCCAACTCTTCAATGGCTTTAGCTGATTGTTCCATAGATTCCGCAGTTTCCGAAGCAATTCTGTTAACTTCCTCCGTGGACTGATTAATCTGTTCACTGGCAGAAGACTGCTGTTCGGAAGCAGTAGCTATCTGGCTGACCTGTCCTGAACTCGTGGTAACCTTGTCCACGATTTCCTCTAAAGAATTCCCGGCCTGCCTAGCCAGTGAGGTGCTACTTTCAACAGCTTCTTCAACAGTTTTCATTTCCTCAATATTGGCCTTGGAGCTATTTTGAATGTTAGTAACCGAACTCTCCACATCCTTGGTAGCGGACATAGTCTTTTCCGCAAGCTTCCTTACCTCGTCCGCAACAACTGCGAATCCCCGGCCGGCCTCGCCTGCCCTGGCCGCTTCAATAGCTGCGTTAAGAGCCAATAGATTGACCTGGTCAGCAATGTCATTAATAACATTTATAACCTGACCTATTTCCTCAGCCTTTAGAGACCAAAACATTGTAAACAGAAGTCGAATCCTGTAAATATCTACTGTTTAATAGAAAAATTTTTTCATATATGTGTGGGTTCCAACTTCCCTTTTCAATTTTTTGTTTTCGTCTCAAAATTCATATTCCTTGGCCCCGCGGCCTTATGTTGCAGTTTATTCAAAAATTCATCCACGTAGCGAGAAATAGGGTAAAACTGCTCCAATATATATGCAGACAAATCTTGCAGAAAATATTTTGTTAGTATATTCTCCTTTTCCTTAGGGGGAGGTTCTTTTTTAACGGATTGACTTGTCTCGGCAGAAGTGGATCGAGATCTAATCCCGGTTGGTTGAGTTGAGACTATAGAAGCATTACTTGAGGAATCTACCTCTGGAAGGCTGAGAACCGAACTCCTTTGAAGTATTTGAACACTATATCTATTTCGGGAAGAAGTCTCTTTCTGTTCCCGAGTTTTTTGGGGATAAATATACAGGAAAACACCTGCTAAAATCCAGGCAAACAATACGAAATTAAATTTTTTAAAGTATCTCATAACCACATTATCAGCATCTTGCAGGAAATTTTCTCCAATACAAGTTTTACTTACAACTGCTTAAATCACCTCAAAAAGTAACTAATTTTTTTAATAACATACTAGCACTAATACAGCAACATCTTATTAAGTCAAAAAGACAAAAAAATGCAAATAAACTATTCTCAAGGACCATTCAGGCCCAAAAAAGAGATAATACTTGCCTCGGCTTCACCCAGAAGACAAAGGCTTCTGGCTGATCTGGGACTTAATTTCCGGGTAATCCCCAGCAAAAGCCATGAACCCGCTCCGTTCCAGAATGAACAAGCCAGGGAATATGCCGAAAGACTTGCAAAATACAAGAGCACTTCCATAACCCATAAAAATACAGACGGTATTATAATTGGTGCAGATACTTTAATTTCCTTTGGAAATCTTATACTGGGTAAACCGCGAGACAGGGAAGAAGCGCTTGAAATCTTGAAACAACTTGCAGGCAATACTCATCAAGTATTTACCGGATGTTTTGTTCTGGATCTGGGTGAACAGGAGTGTAAGCACTTTTCCATAAAAACGGATGTTAAGATGGGGGAATACCCGGATTCCACTCTTTTGGCATACATAGATACACAAGAGCCCTATGACAAAGCTGGCGGATATGCCCTGCAGGGAATGGGATCTTTTTTGGTGGAAAGCATTAGTGGTTCCTATTCCAATGTTATAGGGCTTCCTCTCAAAGAGATCCTGGATTCGCTTTTCCATTTGAATGCGATCTATTCCCCTGTTTAACATAAAAAAGTTTTAGAGTGTTTTAAGTAAGAAAAAGAATTAATAGGCTATTTATTCTACAAGTTGAGCACCTTTTCTCGCAACGAAAGTGTTCGTTGACGAGATTGCCCATGTTTCGTTGTGCCCGGCAGGGCATGGGAGTTAACATGGGGATTCCAGTTTAAAAGGATGCTAAAGTGATTAAAAATTACAACAAGGACTGTCTCAAAAAAACTGCCCCCAAGGCCGTGGGGATCTATTTTTCCACGCTGGGACCGATTGGACATATTCCATATTTTCCCGGTACATGGGGATCACTAGCTGCTACAATACTTGCACCGTTTGCCTTTTTGCCCTTGTCCCTTTTTGCAAGAATCCTTTTACTCTTGCT
>CAJXKR010000300.1 GCA_913055815.1 uncultured Desulfohalobiaceae bacterium
CCTGCACTTCCGGGTTTCATGGGCTGAATAGCCGGCAGGGTGCTGCACATAAACCCGCCGGTCTCTGTCTGCCACCATGTATCCACAATCGCCGCTTTCCCCTTGCCAACCACTTCATAGTACCAGCGCCATACTTCCGGTTCTATGGGTTCTCCCACTGTGGTCATGTGCTTGAAATGGTAGTTGTACTTTTTGGGTTCCTCGGGTGCGGCTTTTCTCATTCCACGTATTGCTGTAGGGGATGTATGGAAGATATTTACTCCCAGTTCTTCGCTTACCCGCCAGGGCCTTCCCGCATCCGGGTATGTGGGCACCCCCTCGTAGATTACAGTACTGGCGGCCACGGCCAGGGGACCGTAAACTATAAAGGAATGGCCTGTAATCCAGCCTATATCAGCCATGCACCAATATACGTCATTGGGCTGTATGTCCTGCACGTTTTTGGACATCCATGCAACGTAGGAAAGGTAGCCCCCGATGCTGTGCTGGCATCCCTTGGGTTTTCCGGTGGAACCGCTGGTGTACATGAGGAAGAGTATATCCTCCGCAGGCATGGATACTGGCTCCACTTCCATTCTGTTGTAGTTGGGCAGCAGATCGTCCATCAAGTGGTCGCGCCCTTCCACCAGGGAGGAAGAGGAATTGTATTGTCCGCTGTATCTGCTCCAGATAAGGACTTTTTTCACTTCTTGACCCTGGTTCTTGGCAGCCTCCACTGCCTCGTCAGCCTTTTCCTTGTGGTCCAGTATCTTGCCGCTTCTGTAAAATGAATCCTGGGTAATCAGGACTTCACTTTCCGAATTCGCGATCCTGTCTCCGGTCGCCTTGCCACTGAAACCGGCAAATACTTGGCAATGAATCACTCCCAATCTGGCACATGCCAGCATGGTAATGGGCAATTCCGGGGTCATGGGCAGATGCAGTGTTGCCCTGTCTCCGGGTTTTAGTCCGGCAAAATCCCGGAGAACTGCAGCAGTTTCATTCACCCTTCTGTAGAGTTCCTGGTAGGTAATGTGCTCTATACGTTCGCCTTCGGGTTCAGGAACGAAATGCAGGGCTGTTTTGTTCTTGTATGAGTCAAGATGGCGGTCCAGACAATTGTAGCATGCATTTAGTTTCCCCCCTACGAACCACTTCCAGCAGGGTGCGTCACTGGTATCCAAAGTGGTGTGCCAATACTTGTCCCAATCCAACAAGTCGGCAAATTCCTTGTAGCATTCCGGAAATTTGTCCAGGCTGAAGCGATCGTAGATGTTCACGTCTGTACAGTTCGCTTGTCCCACAAAATCCGGCGGGGCATAGTAGTATTCTTCTTCTTTTAAATGGCTTTCGTAACTTTTAGCGTCGGTATTTTGTTTTTCAGTCATGTTCCCCTCCTAGCATTGACAGGATTATAAGTGTTTAACATGAATACAAATAAGACTATATTTTAAATATTACAGCAAACAGTTTTTATGTCAACAATACGTTTGCTTTTGTAACCATTGTTTATAAAATTTCTTACAAACTTTTCCCTAAAATCTGCAATTACAAGCGGCAAATGCACTATCATTCCTGTAGTTGATTTTATAATTATCCAGACAAACACTCTAACAATCCCACAATGTAGATAAGCTTCTGTTTTTTTTTGAATCTCAAGATTGGTCAAATCCAGGTGTTCAACCTTCAAACTAAGGTTGATTATATTTGTTTTATTGATTACCGTAAAAGGGTAAGCTTAAATGTCAAATTTGCAAAATGCAGGATGATAAAGGCGAAAAATCAGTATAAATAAAGCCCCAAAGGAGCATGTAAATATATGAGCCTAAGACATTTGGATTCCCTTTTCCGTCCCAAATCCGTCGCCTTGGTGGGTGCTTCCAACAGGCCCAAGAGTATTGGTGCCGTGGTTATGCAGAATCTCTTGCAAGGTGGCTTTTCCGGACCCATTCTACCCTTGAATCCCAATTACGATTCAGTATTCGGTGTGTTGGCCTATCCCAGTGTTGCGGATTTGCCTCTTGTGCCGGACCTGGCGATTATTTGTACTCCCCCTGAGACGGTTGCCGGGTTTGTGGAAGAACTGGGCCAGAAAAAAGTTAAGACAATTTTGATAATGAGTACTGACCTGCACGATCATTATGACGATTCCGGGCAAACCATGCATCAGGCCACAATGGACCTGGCCAGGAAATATTCTATCCGGATATTGGGTCCCAACTGCCTGGGAATAATAATTCCGCGTTCAGGACTGAATGCCTGTTTCGGTCACACTGATATTGACAAGGGGCAAATCGCGTTTGTGTCCCAGTCCGACTCTTTGGGTATAGCTGTACTGGATTGGGCACATTCCAAGGGGATCGGGTTTTCCTATTTCATTTCCCTGGGTGACTGTTCTGATATAGATTTTGCAGATGTTTTGGATTACCTGGGCGGGGATCCGTATACTTCTTCCATCCTGCTTTACATAGAAGACATCCAGAATCCCAGAAAATTTATTTCCGCTGCCAGGACTGCATCCAGGAACAAGCCCCTGGTCACGATCAAGAGCAGATCCTTCAAGGATAAGTCCGAGTTGCTCTCACTCCCGGATCAAAACAAAATAGACCAGGACGAGATCTACGACGGGATGTTCAGAAGGGCAGGCATGTTGAGAGTGCACGATTACGCGGAGTTGTTCGATGCAGTGGAGACAATGGCCAGATCCAAACCCTTCAGGGGGGATCGTCTGGCTATCTTGAGCAACGGGGGCGGCCCGGCAATAATGGCCCAGGATTTCCTTGCCTCCCTGGACGGGAATTTGGCCCAGCTGCAGGAAGAGACAATCCAGGAACTCAGAGAGAATCTGCAGAAAGAGTTTTTTGGTAACAACCCCATAAGAGTAATCGATCATGCCCCGAGCGAGATATATTCCCAGGCTCTGGAAACCTTGTTAAAGGACAAGAATGTAAATGCAGTCATGGTCATCCACGTACCCACCGCTTTTGCCTCCAGTGACGACATAGCAGGTGCGATTGTGAGCAGTATCGGGCGCAGCAGGAAGAATGTCTTTACTGTATGGTTGGGGGAACAATATGCAGCCCAGGCAAGGAAAATGTTCGCACTTGCAGGTATTCCTACATACGAGACCCCGGACCAGGCAGTGCAGTTGTTTATGGACATGATCCATTACCGGCGTAACCAAGAACTACTTATGGAGGCCCCGGATTCCGTGCCCAGGGAATTCACCCCCCAGCCCAGGGCAGCCCGCACTATTGTCAGGAATGCATTGGAAGAGGGCAGAAACAGGTTGAGCCAGTCCGAAACCAAGGAGGTGTTGTCGGTTTACACAATACCGGTAGTGGATACCCGGATAGCGGAAAATGCTGACGAGGCGGAATTATTGGCCAAGGATCTGGGATATCCCGTGGCCTTGAAACTCTTGTCACCGGATGTAAACAGCAAGGAGGATGTGGGAGGGGTAGCTCTGGACTTGGAAACTCCCGAGGATGTG
>CAJXKR010000301.1 GCA_913055815.1 uncultured Desulfohalobiaceae bacterium
CCCATATTTTGCATAAAGTCTCCCAAACCTGCGGCTTGTTCAGGAGTTATCAGCAATATATTCGTAAAATCCCGGGGTGGAGCCAGCTGTTTGTTGTTTCTATAGATCCCTTCTTGTGCCAGCTGGCTGCGGATCCTTTTCAACTTCGCTTCCATATCGCCCAGGGTGTAATTGGGGTCAACATCCAATAGCTCCAACTGGATACCGTAAATAGTGTGCAAGGAACACTCTGCCTGGATGAGTACCTTCATCCCTTGTTGCAGTTCCCCTCCGGCAGCTTTTTGGAACTTGTGATCTATCCTGGCACAATTTCCCATCCTGCAGATTCCCTTTACCTTTGCAGTTTGTTCACCTTGCTCCGATGTTTCGGAAAATTCCAAAAGCCAGAATCCCTTGTACCTTTTCTGCAGGCTGGAAATCTCAACCCTGATCCACTGCCTGCCCGGGCCGTGTTGTACCATAGCCTGTCTTATTTCTGAAAGATACTCGGACAGAGAGATCCCGGATTCATTTTGGGGTTCCGGCTGCTCGCTCCCCAAATCGCCGGAAGTTTTTATACTACTGGAGGTCATGTTTCTCCCATTATTTTAACCCTCATGCCCAAAGCAGGCACTAGGAAGGATGTGCAATCTCGCAAACGAGAACTTTCGTTGCGAAAAAACAGTTGTCAAATTCTTGTACCTCTGGACAAGATTTCCGTTGAGCTATTAAGCAAGACATTCAGAAGGTCCCACTCATAAGTTCGATCTTTTCTTGCTCGATAGCTTAACGGCTTTTTAGCTTGGAAGTCTCAACCACGAAGTGGCGAGAACAACTCCTTTCAGGTTAAAGGTAGAATGTCTGGAAAAATTTTTCAAACATATTTGCATAAAATATACCTGGCTCCCTGGAATCTGCTTTTATCTCCCGGTACATAAAAAAAGGGACTTACAGCGCCTGCCGTAAGTCCCTTTTTTATGGTGCCGAGGAAGGGATTTGAACCCCTGACACGAGAATTTTCAGTCCTCTGCTCTACCGCCTGAGCTACCTCGGCACGTCTTGAAAGATCTTGTACAAAAAATTTGTACTGAGATCAAGGAAAAAATTTGAATCAATTAAAATGGTGCCGAAGGGGAGATTCGAACTCCCACAGGCTAATGCCCACTAGACCCTGAACCTAGCGTGTCTACCAGTTCCACCACTTCGGCTTGAAATTTTTATATACCTAATATTTTCTCCTTTGACAAGGATATAATTCGTTTTTGTTTGCAGTCAAGGGGTAAAAATCAATTTACTCAACAATATCAATTTGTTAAATAACAAATTACGGATTCAGGAACAACGTGTCCGACTCTTGGTTCAAAAGATTTTTTATAATCCCAAAAGATATTCAACATGCTTGCGAAATTAAAATACTTGACTATGGCTGTTTCCAAAAAGGAGCAAAATAAACTTGACCCAGGCAAAATTCAGATTTATTGATTATGTTTGTAATACCAGTTTAACTATTACTGGATGGAAATAACAAGTTTTCAATTCTGAAATCAACTAAATTAGCCAGGATCTGACCGAAAATCGCGACATGTCAATAATCACCTCTCCACAAGAAATCCAAGGGCAGATAGGAAGCGGCACCTGCGTTACCATAGGCAATTTCGACGGAGTGCACGTTGGACATCAAACCTTGATCAAGACACTTAACCAAAGGGCAAAACAAAAGGGGTTATATAGTGTTGTTTTCACTTTCGACCCCCATCCCATGAGTGTAATCGCAGGACAAACACCGCCGTTTATTACCCAGACACAACAAAAACTGGAATTACTGCAAAAAATGCAGCCAGATTATGTACTCTGCCTGCACTTCAATCAGGAAATAGCTAACTTGTCTCCTGAAGACTTTGTGGAGATATATCTGGTTAACGGCCTGAACATCAAGGACTTGATCATAGGACACGATTACACTTTCGGGAAAGGAAGGAGAGGGAACTTTGAACTTCTTCAGCAACTGGGGGAAACACACGGATTCAATGTTGAACAACTCCAGGCGATAATCAAGGATGCGGATGTAGTTAGTTCCACCCGGATCAGGACTTTGATCCAAGAGGGAAAAGTAGAAGAGGCGGAACCCTTGCTCGGACGCCGCTTTCAAGTAAGCGGAAAAGTGATAACGGGGCAAAAACGGGGCGGACCCTTGCTGGGCATCCCCACGGCTAATTTGGAACTTAAGGACGAACTGGTCCCCAAACCCGGAGTTTACGCGGTTTGGGCTGAACATGAAGGGCACGACCATCCCGCTGTGGCTAACGTGGGACACAACCCCACTTTTGGCGAGGAAGCCCTGTCTGTGGAAGTACATATTTGTAATTTTACAAAAGATATATATAACCATGAATTGCGAATTAACTTTGTGAAAAGATTGAGAGAGGAGAAGAAATTTTCCGGGAAAGAGGAATTACTGACCCAGATTCATGCAGATATACAACAGGCAAGGGATATACTGGATTCACCGTGAACCTGGAATCCCAAAACTTTGAAAGGTCAATGCCTACTATGCCTGTTTAGTTGCAGTTCATCAGTTTAGACCACAAAAATCATGTTTGACAACTACATACAATCATTCACTAATTTTTGGCAAAATCCGCGCAGTATTTATAAGTCCGGAAGTTCCTTCCGGCTCTTGCTTCTTAGCACCCTCACAGGTATTTTTGTGGGACTTGTCGCAAGTGCCTTCTTCCTGGGAATAGAAGGCCTGAGACACCTCTTTCTGATCAAACTTGCCGGCCAAAGCTTGCACACCCCCAGCGGAGAAGAACTTTTCCACGGAGACCCCGGAAGTTACACCCCTTGGTTGATTCCCGTACTTACCACCAGTGTGGGCTTGCTCACAGGCTGGCTGGTGATGAAATTCATACCCAATGCGCAGCAGGATGATGTTACAGACGGCACGGATTCAGTGTCCAAGACCTTTCACCAGGATGCAGGTATAATGAGGCCCTTGGTTCCCCTGATCAAGGGAGGCACCTCCATACTTACCATTGCTGCCGGCGGAAGTGCGGGCAGGGAAGGGCCCATAACCCAGATCGGAGCGGGTATAGGTTCCTGGATAAGCTTCAGGCTGAACCTCTCTCCAAGGGAACGGCGTATTCTCCTTTTAGCCGGAGCAGGGGCTGGACTGGGGGCTATTTTTCGTGCCCCACTGGGAGGAGCTATCACCGCAGTGGAAATAATTTACACCGAGGATTTTGAAAGCGAGGCCCTGCTTCCTTCCATTATATCCTCGGTGATCGCCTATACTATTTTCACCATGATCTACGGCAGCAAACCCATGTTCGATATACCCAGCTTCAGCTTCGAGCCCCAGGAACTGGTATTTTATCTGCTTTTGGCAGTATTTTGTGCCTTAACCGGTTTTTTCTACGTCAAGACATTCTATTTTTTGAAGAGAAGCATTTTCCAAAAAATCAAGAAAAAATCGGG
>CAJXKR010000302.1 GCA_913055815.1 uncultured Desulfohalobiaceae bacterium
GCCAGTTTTCCGGTTGCAGACTTGAGCCTGAACAAATTCAATTGATACTGATAATATGCACTCGCCAGCCTGCTTTCAGTTTCATTCAAGGTGGTGAATGCATCGGTCTGATCCACCGAGGAAGCCAATCCAGCCTCGAATCTGCTTACTACCTGCTCGTAGTTCGCCTTGGCTGATTTTACACTGTCTTTTAAATGTTGGATCACTTTGTACTGGGTCTTAACATCCAGGTAAGCACTACGCACATCCACCCGGATTTCCTTTCTAAGGCGTCTCAGGGAGGACCTTGCCTGCCTAACCTGGGAATAGGCCTTTTCCATTTCCGCTCCCCTTTTTCCACCTGTGAACAATGGATAAGAAACTACCAACGAGGCCTGCCAAGTGTCCTTTTCTCCCCCGAAGGCGGGTTCGTTCCTGCCATTGTACTCCCCGCGGGCAGCTATCCTGGGGAAAAAGTCCGCTTGTTCCCAGTCCACCTTTTCCTGTGCGGATTTAAGTTTCTTCTGGGCTTGCCTCAAATCGCGTCTGTTGTTCAAAGCCTTTTCAAAAAGGCTTTCTTTGGATTCCGCCTGCAATTTTTGCTTGGGAGGTTCCTTTATATCCCGGTTTTGCAGATCTGAAACCCCCACTTCCAGTGACAGGTTCTCCTTGGCAACGTCGTATTTGTTCTTGGCCCTCTCCAGTTGCTCCTTCGCATCTGCAACCTGGACCTTGGCCCTTAAAACCGCGGTTTCAGTGGCCTTCCCCACCTCCAGCATGGATTTGGCCTGATCCAACTGCTTTTTTGCCCTTTTTTTCATATTTTGAGCGATCTCTATCTGGCGCCTGGCCAAAAGCACCTCGTAATATCTCCTGGCCACCTTGAGCAGGATCTGCTGCCTGTTCCTGTAGTGTTCGAACTTGGCAGCCTGGGCTTCGTATTTGGCCATGCTCCTGCCGGACCAAACCTTGCCCAATTGGTAGATGTGCTGGTCCAACTGCAAACTGTAGCCCATGTAGTCCGAAGGATTGATGGTGCTGCTGGCAAATTTGAGATTCTTGTTTGTCAGTGGATCAGTCAGGCCTTGATTATCAACTGGATTTGGCTTTACGAATTGGCTGTCCATCTTGACTTCTTTCTGGCGCACATACTGGCCTTGTACTGAAATCTGGGGATACAAATTGGAAGTTGCAGTATCCACGTCATCTTGCAATTGCTTGTATTGTTCTGCAGACACTTGGACCTGCCTGTTTTTATCCAGGGCTGTTCTGAAGGCCTCCTGCAGGGTCAAAGTATTGTTCTGGGAAGCAAATGAAGCAAAAGGAGATAACAATATAAGTAGCGTGAAAAGTGAACAAAGATACTTGTACATATTACAACCTATCCTAGTTTAAATTTTACCATGTCCCGGGTGAATTTAGACCGGAGATCAACGTTTTCTATTCAATACCCTTAAAGAATATCTTTGATACCAAACCGGAATAATCCCGTCGTAGATTCATTTCACCATATAGTATGGCAGATCGCAATGTCGCCCAGATAAATCCCTGGAATACTATCGCCATTTTTTCGGGATCCAGATCCTCGAACTCCCCCCTATTGATTCCACGAATGAACTGATCTTCTATCTGTTGTCTGTGTTTCAGGTCTTCGGAGAGCAATTCCTCCCGCATGGTGCCTATTCTGTGCTTGCCCTCGTTTACTATTATTTCCACCAATTCCTTGGATTCTTCGAATATTTGAAAGTGCATTTCCAATATTTGTTCTAAAGCCTGAGAAGCGGAATCCGAATTTTCGGCAATATTTTCGGTCTGATCCAGTATCCTGTGTATGCCCCTTTTCAACAAGGTTCCGAAAAGGGTTTCCTTGTTCCCGAAATGTCGATAAACTGTTCCCTTGCCTACATTGGCCTTGTCCGCTATTTCCGATACCGCGGTATCGTGAAATCCTTTTTTGGCAAATTCTTCCTGGGCTGCTTGCAGTATTTTGTCGGAAGGATTATTGGTTTCCATTTTTGCATCTCCTGACTGACTAGTCCGTCCGAAAAAATCTATAAAAACATACTCAAAAATGATATGTCAACAAGTTTTTGGATTTGATTCCGAAATCCACTTGCGAAGCAGATACCAATAACATGGTAGTTCCTATCCGGAAAAATGGCAGTTTCCGGATGAAAAAAAGGTAGCCAATTTCCTTGGGACTGCGCATGGTCCGGGTATTCCGCTGGAAATTATGAAAGGCATAACGGAATACCCGTGCAACCCGAAAATTCTGTAAAGGTATCAGCTATATCCCAAAAATGAAAGGCAAAAAATATTATCCGAATAAGTGGAAAATTAAGTACCCCTCCCGTCCTGTCAATGATCCCGGATACTGGGATTGAACGCAAAAGACCGAATTGAACAGGGTAGTTTTACATTTTTTTCAAATCCTTATTCTTCCCAGGTAATACACTCCACAGGACAGGAATCTATGGCCTCCTGTATGGAGTCCTCGGAAGCGGCCTGGGAATCGATTACATAAGCTTTTTCATCTTCACTGTCAAACCCGAAGACCTCGGGACAGATCTCTACGCAGCTTTCACAGCCTATACATTCGTCCTGATCGATAACAACATTCTTACTCATGGATTCCTCCTTCTTAGCTGATTTAGGTGAGTTTAGAATTAGTTTGGTATTTGCAAAAAAATTCTATACGTTTTAACAAGGAATAGTAAACAATAAATTTGATATAAAAGTTATGGTTACGTGGTTACGTTTTTTCGCCACTTCGTGGTCGAGATTTCCAAGTGATTACGTAAGAATAAGAGTTAACAACCTGTTATTCAACAATAGTTATACACAAGTTCGAATTATAAAAGGAGGTTTTTATGGAAAAGGAGAAGGTTTGTTTCACCCCGTGGAATGAATTCGGCAACATGATGGACAAGGCGAAAACACTCTACGATACAGCTAATGTCCTGGAGGTAGTAGAACCCGGAGACAAAGTAGCTGTCAAGCTTCACGTGGGAGAGTTGGGAAACCAGAACTATATCCGCCCATATCTTGTCAAACAGATACTGGACCTGGTCAGGGAAAAGGGTGGCAAACCCTTCTTGACTGATACTGTAACCTATTACCCCTTGAAACGAACCAACGCGGTGGACCATATGGAAACTGCCCTTACCAACGGATTTGGCTTCGGGCACTTTATATCCGCAGACGGTTTGATGAGCGAAAACAAAATTTCAGTGCCCAGTCCGGACCCCATCCTGGAAGATGTAGAAGTTGCAGGCGCTATCCACCAGGCGGATGCAATGATTGTGGTTTCCCACGTTAAAGGCCATCCCCTGTCAGGTTTTGGTGGAGCAATCAAAAACCTGGGTATGGGTTGTGTTTCCAAAAAGACCAAGCTGGAACAACACAGACTGATAGATCTGTTTATAGACGAAGA
>CAJXKR010000303.1 GCA_913055815.1 uncultured Desulfohalobiaceae bacterium
AACTCTTGTCACCGGATGTAAACAGCAAGGAGGATGTGGGAGGGGTAGCTCTGGACTTGGAAACTCCCGAGGATGTGCGGAAGTCTATTAATTCCATGTTAAAAAGAGTTGAAAAGATTCTGCCGGATGCGAATATCGAGGGATTCATAGTGCAAAAAATGGCCAGGAGACCGGGAGCACTTGAACTTTTAACCGGAGTAGCTACAGAACCCAACTTCGGACCGGTGATTTTGTTCGGACAGGGAGGTGGAGCCGGCCAGATAATAAAGGATCAGGCAGTGGGATTGCCGCCCCTGAATATGACACTGGCCAAGGAACTGATACAGAGAACCGATATCTACAAATATCTGGAAGGCGTACAGCCAGAATCCAATCTGGATGCTATCAAGCTCACCCTGGTGCAGTTATCCCAACTCATAATCGATGTCCCGGAGATAACAAACTTGAGTATCAATCCATTGCTTGCTGATTCAGACGGGGTCCTGGCACTGGATAGCCAAATAGAAATTGCCCCTTATGAGGGCAGGGGAGAGAGCAGGCTGGCAATCAGGCCCTATCCGGATTATCTCGAGGAAACTGCACAGAGTGCTGGCGGACTGGATATACTCCTTAGGCCTATTAGACCCGAAGACGAGACTTCCCACCGGGAGTTCATGAATAAACTGTCCTCTGAGGATCTCAGGATGAGATTCTTCGGTTATGTCCACGAATTTACCCATTCCCAGTTGGCTAAACTGACCCAGATAGATTATGACCGTGAAATGGCCTTTGTGGCAACAACCACTGAGGAACCACCTGAAACACTGGGAGTTGTTCGGACCTTTTTCGATCCGGACAATGTGTATTCCGAGTTTGCTATTGTAGTGCGCACAGATATCAAGGAAAAGGGAATTGGCAAACTGCTTATGCAGAAAATGATCAGGTTCTGCAAGCAAAGGAACACCCATTATCTCACCGCTTACACCTTGCGCGAGAACAAGGCCATGCAGCACCTGGCAAAGAAATTGGGTTTTGAAGTGAACTCCATTCCGGACGATCCGGAAACCGTGGAGCTCAAACTGGATTTGACCCAGCAATGAACTAAAACCCCTTTTCCTGGGGGAGCCATACTGGTGCCGGAGGTTGTGTATGGATAAAAAAGCCCAGCTGCAAGAGCGGATTAAACGGTTGGACGAACAGATAGAGGAACAAAAGGAACGGATTCCGCCTCATTCAGCCAAACCGGAACAAATAATGGAGTTGGAGGAGCTGGAAGAAAAGCGCGACGCCCTGCAGGAAGAGTTGCGCGCCCTGGAATAGGGCTAAGATTGTGGGAGCGAGGCAGTGGCGTTAGAAAGGGGGTTGCCAAAGCTTAGCATTTTCTGGTGATTTTCAAAATACAGTACAATCCTGGAATTTTTTTTATCAATCCTTACCTTGTCCGGCCTGTTCTCCATCTTTGGATGCCTTATTAATGGTTTGTCCAGTTCAATTGAATCCAGTTCTATGTCAGAACCTTTCTGGACAAACTTGTCTTTGTAAGCCCGGAAACAGACATTGCGATTTCCCTTTTCCATGATAACAACCCGCATGTTTTTGGCCACCACGTTCTTGGACAGTGAGCTTTTGAAACCCAGGATCTTGTTTTTGGTTAAATGCAGTGTCCTGGCTTTTATCCTGATAATGTGCTTATTGGAAAATTCCCGTGTCAGGGCCATGCCTTCCAGGTAGGGTCCGATTTCACTCAGATGCTTGGGGGCTTGCATATCTGTTGAAGATTTGTCAGTCGGATTTTGTTCAAAATTGGCAAGGATGTACCAGCCCAAAGGGATAAGTATTAGCACTGCAGGTACTGTAAAAAAAAGAAATTTGATCTGTTTCTTGTCCATTTTTTTGGATAAAAAAAACAGGGGCCCTGATCAAAAAGGACCCCTGGTTTAAGACTTGAATTTATTCTTCAAGTAGTTTGAGGTTTAGGTAGTCCATATTGAAAGAGATCCGATTTATTGTGCCTTTTTTGATCACGGAGTCCAGAGCTGAAGAGAATTTGACTTCATACCCTTGGGCAATACCATTATTGTTTTTAATTAATTCTTTCTCGAAGTTTAATTCTGTTGGGTGTATATATAGATCAGGAGCATTAATAGCCAGCACAAGCTGGGAATCTTCTTCAGAGGAGAGTACAGTTAGACCCAAAGAATCAGAATTGCTCAATTCCTCTTCGGAGTAGACGTATACATAAAGGTCGTTTCCGTCTTGAGCCAATTTAAGTTTAGTATTGTCTCTCTGTATCAAGGAAGAGGTGGAGTTCCAGTCGGTTTTATCTCCGTCTATACTTATCGAATCTTTTTGAGGTATAGTATAGCTCTCATAGGGATCATCCAAATCCATTTGTGTGGCATTTGATTCGTAAATTTCGGATCCGGTCTTCTTAAAGGCCTTGTATTGATCATTTTTCAGCGCTTTCAACAATATGTCTCGGGGGGCTTCCTCATTTTCATTTGCCAGATTATAGATTATGTCATTTTCATTAGCTGGGCTGTATTCCTGGTTGTAGATATCCATCTGTTCCTGTGCGTACCAGTAACCGTCACTTGCATTGACAAATTTTTCCGAGGTGGTATTGGCCGAGGGCACATGGATTTTTTGATTTTGCATTTTAGTGGCATTCAGGATAGAGGGTAAAGTCTTGTCATTTAAGAATTGCATCTGTTTCAGGCCGCTTTGGCTGCTGATATTGAAAGCCTGCTTGTTCCGAGCGCGTATTTCTTCTTTGCTAAGCTCGTTTAGTGCCTTAAATGCATTATTATAAGAGTTTTGCAGGTCCCCGATATGGTTTTTAAAGTCATTGAGTTTTTGTGGTTTCTCATAACTTAGCAGATCTTTGTTGTTTTCGTCTTCCATAAGCGTTATCAGGTCGGTAGAATTAACTTCGGTGTCGTTTGTGAGCTTTTGATCAAGATTGTCAGTCCAGGTAATGTCTTTTCCCAGGTTAACTGCCTGCATGTATGCTAGTCCCGCCTTCATCATATCGCTCATTGCCAGCATTATCTTTACGTCGATATCGTCGAAGTACACTGTGTTGTAGCCGCTGAGAGAAATCTGGGCATCCACACCTTTTGCCTGTTCCAGATGATAGTCCACTTTGTTTGATAACCTGTTTTCCATATCTGCAAAAAGATTAGTGAGATTTTCGTGGTTAGATCCCATCTTGATCATGTCTTTAGCCAGTTTAGTTGCATTTTTTGGAAGGAGGTTGTCTTCAGCATTGCTCGGGAACGCCTCAGAATTGGTTATAAATTCCGCATCAACAGAATTGTAGATATCCGCCATCGCAGCTACTGCTTTGAAGAGATGGGATTCTTTGCTGGACGGTACATTGTTAGCAGTGCTTATAAAGCTTTGATATTTAT
>CAJXKR010000304.1 GCA_913055815.1 uncultured Desulfohalobiaceae bacterium
GGAGAAAAGGAACTTCACGACAACCTCTCCATGATCCTGAACGAATTACAGGAAAGCGTAATGGAAGAGGCCCAACAGCATTTACAGATGTTGGAGCAAAAAAAGCAAATCGGCTTAAAGCAGGGCAAAGAAGAACTGGACAAGGAAAATTACAGGGGAGCGGAAAAACACTTCCAGCAACTTGTACAGGATTTTCCGGATGATTCGGAGCTTAAAGTGGAAATAAGCGAATACTACCTGGAAAAGGGAATGTACACCGAATCCCTCAACTATTTGAGATCAGCCCATAAAGACGATCCGGACTCTGTTCAAATATTCAACAAACTGGGAATTTCCCTGCGTAAATCCGGGAATTATCAAATGGCGGAAAAGGCCTTCTTTGAGGCTATAAAAAGGGCACAGGAAGACGAGTTCCTTTATTTTAACCTGGGCAGGGTTTACATAGACTGGAACAAATGGAACAAAGCCAGCAAGGTATCCCAGAAGGCCCTTGAATTCAATCCCGATTTTGCGGAGGCTGAAAAAATGATGAAATTTTCCCGCAAGAAAGCCCAAAAAGAGGAGGAAAACAAGCAATGACATGCCTGTAGGTAGTCATGCAATCACACCTCTGATTTATACAGCCCGGGAATTATATTTTTTGCTGTCGCATCCCTGTAAACCGGGCAGAGTGAACCTCAGCAATTCTAATTCTGGATACAGAAATAATTGTATATTATTGCTACAGTTAATTTTAAGTCTTGCCGGGCGGTCCACTTTTGCTCTATGTGCTTAACTTGCATGTTTCTTTCCTCGGCTTCGACTGCGTCCAGCAGTTACTATCGTCAAGTTTGAGCTTTTAATTTTCAAACAATAAGCAAATAAGCCACCGCTGGACGCGGCCGTCTTCGCCTCGGCAAAAACATTAGCGCAAGTTGATCAAGGAGCACAGTGGACCGTCCGGCTGCGACTTAAATAAAACTCAGTGCTTTCCGTATAAACTTTTCGCTGTAGTGGCTCATCCAAAATTAAAATTGCTGAGTGAACCTGGAACTTGTTCACTGGATTGTACCGGTGATCAGATCCAACCTTAGTCGCACAAATTATTGGCAATATCCAGGGCATTCTTCAAGCTGGTATAGTCCGCTTTCCCCTTGCCTACCAGGTCGTACCCGGTCCCGTGATCCACTGAAGTCCGAACAAAGGGCAATCCCAATGTAATATTTATGGCATCCCGGAAATGCAGCAATTTAAGCGGTGCCAAACCCTGATCGTGATACATCGCCAATACTGCGGAAAACTCCCCTTGCATCGCCCTGTAAAAAACCGTATCCGCAGGCAAAGGACCCTTGGCC
This sequence comes from uncultured Desulfohalobiaceae bacterium, assembly GCA_913055815.1. Taxonomy (GTDB): domain Bacteria; phylum Desulfobacterota; class Desulfovibrionia; order Desulfovibrionales; family Desulfothermaceae; genus CAJXKR01. The sequence goes on from CAJXKR010000304.1 coordinate 1,335, forward strand.
CAAATTCCGGATGCAGTAGCCTTCTCCAAAGCAGGAAGAATGATTTTCCCCTCTTCATCACCAATATTGCCATTTTCCCCTGCATGGGGATTCAGTCCACAGACCCCCACGGGCCTGTCCGCCTTTCCCAGTCTTTTTACCAGATCCCAAGTCAACTCCAGGCATTTGGCTATTCCCTGTATACTTAGCATTTCCGCTACATCCCTCAGGGAACAGTGCCTGGTAGCCAGGCTAACCCTGAGACTGGAACCGGCAAGATGCATACATACATCCTCTACTGCAATCCCGAAGCGCCTGGCCAAGAACTCAGTATGTCCAGGGAAATTGTAGCCCGCCCGGATCAGGGTCGCCTTGTTCAGGGGACAGGTCACCAAACCGGATGCCAGGTTGTTCTCAATGAATCCACAGGCCTGTTCCAGGCTCTCACCAGCTGCAGCACCTCCGCCGGTAGTAGCCTCTCCAGGGCAAAGGTCCATTTTACTCGTAATTGCAGGTGAATAGCAAAGAATCCCCTGTTTATAGCTGCCGATTTCAGAAGGATCGTATATCTTTTCCCAGAACCTGGATAAATTGAACTTGTCGCAATAAAACTGCAAAGCCTTTTCCGGTCCGATTACTATAATCTCCCTTTCAGGAAGATTATACCCTTCTTCCCCGAAAAGGCGGCAAACCAGCTCCGGTCCTATCCCATTGGGATCACCCAGTGTCAAACACAATGGCAAACTCATCATAACTTATTCCCTTTTGGGCATCCATGCCCTGGCCATACCGTACAAGGCACTCATTTCCGGATCAGCACTTGCCACTATCCGTTCCGGAATCCAGAACTGCCTATTTTGCAGTCGTTCTTTCAACTTTAGCCAAATATAATGGCGACAATAGGGAACAAAAGCGCTCAACCCACCGCTTACACAGATATTGTCAATCCCGAAAACCACTTGCAGAATGCTGATATAAAATCCCAGCCTTTTTCCGTATGTTTCTATCGCATCCCATGCCTTATCGTCTCCATTTTCCAGGGAGAAGACCATCTCTCTCAACCCGTCCGGAATACAACCGGATTCCTTGAAAAGCTCCAGCAGTGCCTCATTATTGAGCCAAGTCTCGGCACAGCCGTATTGCCCACATCCGCACAATTTCCTGTTTTCACCCATAAAGACATGACCCAGCTCCGGGCCGGTTAGATGGTCTCCCCTCCAGATATGATCATTCAAGATCACGCCAGATCCCACCCCAGTTCCCAAAGTGAGCACTACTGCGTTGGAACTGCCGGCAAGTGAACCTTGCCAAACTTCTCCCATTGCGGCTGCCTGGGCATCGTTTTCCATAAGTACCGGAAGATTGAATTCTGCCTGTAAAAAATCCCCCACTTGAAAATAATCCAGTTCCGGGGTGTTGGTAGTAGCAAGATACCTCTTGTCCAAATAATCCAAGGGACCGGCTGAGGCCAAGCCTATACCGGAAATATCTTCCGGGGCATCCTGTCCAATCCTGCGGATAATGGATACCAGTACCTGCTTGGTCCCCTCCAGGGATGGAGGCCTTGTAACGGAAGTCAACACACCGCGGGCACCGCTATTTCCGATCCAGGTTCCCCGGATGTTGGTACCTCCCAAGTCCAGGCAACATACATACATGTCTGTTATCCGTTAATAGTTATCTGTTATCTGTTTAATTTATAAATGCGATCTGCCGTAGGCAAGTAGTTGGGAGCGATTTTGCATACGATATCTGTTCAAATAATCCTGCAGTATAGTGCCGTGGTCGAATGCCAGATCCGGCCACTCTCCATAAGGGAATATCCAGGCATTTCCGGCATCATCCCCGCCCTGCAAATTCTGAATTCCGGATGCGCTGGCAATGAATACCACGCTCAGGGTATGTTTCCTGGGATCTCTCCCCGGGTGGGAATAAACCCCGAACAGGCTTTCCAGCGTGACATCCAGGCCGGTCTCTTCCTTTGCCTCCCTTGCAGCCGCATTTTCCACGCTCTCGCCATAATCGACAAATCCACCCGGAAGTGCCCATCCGTAAGGAGGATTGTTCCTTTCTAT
>CAJXKR010000305.1 GCA_913055815.1 uncultured Desulfohalobiaceae bacterium
GGCAAGCACGGTATAGGCCGCGTGGACATGGTTGAGAACCGTTTTGTAGGCATAAAGTCCAGAGGGTTGTACGAGACCCCTGGTGGAACGATAATATATATGGCCCACCGGGATCTGGAAGGGATATGCCTGGACAGGGAGTCGCTGCATTTAAGGGACGGTTTGATTCCGAAATATTCGCAAATGGTATACAACGGTTTCTGGTATTCCCCGGAAAGGAAAAACCTGCAATCCATGATGGATTCCATCCAGGAAAATGTTAGCGGCAGGGTGCGACTGAAACTTTACAAGGGTCAGGTCTACCCACTGGGCCGTACGTCGGAATATTCCCTGTATGATTCCGGATTGGCCAGCTTTGAACAGGGTGGTGGTTACGACCAGTCCGATGCAGAAGGCTTTATCAGGCTGCAGGGACTCAGATTGATTGCAGGAAGGCGAGGATAGTTATGTGGAAAGGAAGGTTCGAACAGGATACCGATTCCCTGGTCCGGGATTTTACCAATTCCCTGGATAACGATTGCAAATTCTACCTGGAGGATATCCTGGGTTCCCAGGCCCATGTCACTATGTTGGCCAAGCAGGGAATAATATCTGTTCCAGAAGCTGAAGAAATAAAAAACGGCCTGGATAAGATCAAACAGGAAATAGAACAGGGGGAGTTTCAGTGGAACCCGGATCTGGAAGATATTCATATGAATATCGAACAGAGATTGACCGAATTGGTGGGACCGGTGGGTCAAAAACTTCATACCGGCAGGAGCAGGAACGATCAAGTAGCAGTGGATTTTCGGCTCCATGTGGACAACCGTTTAAAGGACTGGAGGAACCTGCTGCTGAAATTCGTGCAGACTTTGAGGAACCGGGCAGAAGATAATAAACATACCATATTGCCTGGCTATACTCATATGCAACCTGCACAGCCGGTTTCCCTGGCCCAGCATTTACTTGCCTATGCCCAGATGTTCAAAAGGGATCTGGAACGCTTGGACGACAGCCTGAAAAGAATCAGGATCTCTCCGTTGGGAGCAGCTGCCCTGGGAGGTACTACCTACCCCTTGGACCCGGAATACACGGCAAGTTTGATCGGTTTTGAAAATGTGTTTGAAAACAGTATGGATGCAGTGGCTGACCGGGACTTTGTGCTGGAGGCCCTTTTTTGTTCCGGAATGATAATGACTCATTTGAGCAGGTTGTGCGAAGAGCTTATAACCTGGGCGAACCCGAATTTTGGATTTGTCGGGCTGCCTGACAGCTTGGCCACTGGCTCTTCAATAATGCCCCAAAAGAAAAATCCGGATGTCCTTGAACTTATCAGGGGCAGGACCGGAGGGATCTATGGAGAATTGACAGGGCTCTTTACCTTGCTCAAAGGTACTCCATTGGCCTATAACAGGGATTTGCAGGAAGACAAGACCGGATTTTACAAGGCAGATAATACGGTTTCCGGTTCACTGCAAATCATGATAAATATGATTGCAGAGCTTGATTTTTATCCGGAAAATATGTACCGGGCTATAAGGCGCGGATACTTGAATGCTACTGAATTGGCGGATTATTTGGCAAACAAGGGAATACCCTTTAGAGAGGCCCACAATATAACCGGCAAAATAGTAAAGCATGCCGAACAAAGGGAAATGGGACTGGAAGACTTGGATCTGGATGAATTTCAACAATTTTGCGAAGATATTACTGCAGATGTATATAATATCCTGGATTACAGACGTATCTTGGAAAGGCGCATCACACCGGGAAGCACCTCGGTGGATTCGGTAAATAGGCAGATAGATTCCCTGGACGGCTGGATTAGTGGGATGCTCAATGTTAAAAAAGGAAGTGGCGGAAGCGTATAGGAGTCGAACCTACCGGCGACCTCTCGGCCGCCCACTGGATTTGAAGTCCAGGCGCCACACCGGTGACGTAACGCTTCCGCGTAATGAAATTGTCTAACAAAATAAATATACTTAAGCAAGCACTAGTTGGAGATAAACTGAAAAATATTCCTGGAGGAAGTTAATTTGAATAATTTTTTTAAAAACTTAATACTCTGGGCAACTATTTCACTGGTTATGGTTGCCTTGTTTAATATGTTCAATAAACCCAAGGACATGAAACAGGAATTGAATTACAGCCAGTTCATGTCCAAAGTAGAAAACGGCGAAGTGATGTCTGTTAAGATACAAGGGGAAAAAATAAACGGAAAGCTTGTCAATGATAAAGAGTTTGTTAGTTACGCCCCGGATGATCCGGATCTTGTCCAGACACTCATGAAGAAGGACGTTCAGGTCAAGGCGGAACCCAAGGAGGAATCTCCCTGGTATGTTACCTTGCTTGTCTCCTGGTTTCCCATGTTGCTTTTGATAGGTGTGTGGATATTTTTCATGCGGCAGATGCAAGGCGGTGGCGGAGGGAAAGGAGCCATGTCTGTAGGGAAATCCAAGGCCAAGATGCTCTCCGAGGAGACGACCAAGGTTGTATTTGACGATGTTGCAGGAGTTGACGAGGCCAAGGAAGAGTTGACCGAAGTAGTGGAGTTTTTGAGCAATCCCAAAAAGTTTACCAAGTTGGGAGGTCGCATTCCCAAGGGAATGCTTATGGTCGGTCCGCCGGGTACCGGGAAAACCCTGCTGTCCAAGGCGATTGCCGGAGAGGCCGGAGTGCCCTTTTTCTCCATCTCGGGTTCGGATTTCGTGGAAATGTTCGTGGGAGTGGGTGCTTCCAGGGTAAGGGATCTTTTTACCCAGGGGAAAAAGAATGCTCCCTGCTTGATATTCATAGATGAGCTGGACGCAGTGGGAAGGCAACGCGGCGCCGGTCTGGGAGGAGGCCACGACGAGCGCGAACAGACCTTGAACCAGCTTTTGGTGGAAATGGACGGGTTTGAATCCAACGAGGGCGTAATCCTGATAGCAGCCACCAACCGCCCCGATGTTCTGGACCCTGCACTGCTCAGGCCTGGCAGGTTCGATCGGCAGATTGTGGTCCCCAACCCGGATTTGACCGGAAGAAAACAGATTCTGCAAGTATATTCCAAAAAAGTATCCTTGTCGAATACAGTGGATATGGAGGTGATAGCGAGAGGCACCCCCGGATTTTCAGGTGCGGACCTGGAAAACCTGGTCAACGAAGCAACCCTGATTGCCGCCAAGAAGGACAAGGAATACATGGAAATGGAGGATCTGGAAGAAGCCAAGGACAAGGTGATGATGGGCAAGGAGAGAAAGAGTGTTATTCTGAGTGAAGAGGAAAAAAAGACCACAGCCTATCACGAGGGCGGCCATGCCCTGGTGGCCAGATTGTTGCCCAA
>CAJXKR010000306.1 GCA_913055815.1 uncultured Desulfohalobiaceae bacterium
CAACTGGAACTTAAAACACAACTGCTTGAAAATGAGCTTAGCAGGGCTATTGGGGCTAAAACCGAGCGCTTGAGTGTGGACAGGATTTTTCGTGGCCATCCCGGGTGGAGATACAGGTGGAGAGGGCAGGTTCATGTCAAGGATAAGATTCCCCATTTAAAAAGATTTCAAAGCAACGAACTGGAACCCTGTAGCGACTGTTTGCTTTTTTCCGGTCCCTTGAGCAGGAATCTGGCAGAAATCTGCAAGGATTTGCCGGACGGAAGACATACCATAGCCTCCAGTCCGCTCGAGTATAATGCTGTATCCGAGCACTCCCTAGAAAATATATCCTTGCCCTTGAATAACAGTGGATTAAGAGTACAGGTCCCTGCCGGTACTTTCTTTCAGGCTCATCAGGGATTGAATCAAGATTTGATAACATACGTAATCCACAAAACGCGGGATTTTGAATCCATAGCTGATTTGTTTGCAGGTGCTGGAAATTTTGCACTACCATTGGCTGCCGAAGGTAAGGACTTGCTGGCAGTGGAATCAGATAAAAAAGCCCTGCAGGCTATAGAAGCCAGTTGCCGGGAGTTTGGTCTTAAAAGCCTGCGGGTGAGAAGATGCGATCTACATAAAAAAGAGGCTTTGCAAGCACTGGAGTCTTTTGCTCCAGGGGCTGCTGTCCTGGATCCACCGCGCAGCGGGGGAGGCAAGAAGTTGTTGTCCATAACCCGCTCCAAATCCCTACAAAGACTGGTGTGGATTTCCTGCGATGTAGTAAATACCTGCAGGGATTTGAGGCCATTTTTGGACCAAGGATGGCAAATTTCAGAAATCGCCTTGTTTGATATGTTCCCTCAAACCTGGCACATGGAAGTAGTTATTGTACTGGACAGGGGGTTGTAGACTGTTTATGTTTCTATGTAAGTGTATGTGACTGTGAACCAAAAATGAACAATTTTCCAAAGGTGTTAACATGAAAAAAGTTTTATGTTTTAGAGTTTTAAGGTTTTAAGGTGTAGAATAAGACTTTTCATCATTCGTTGTGGCCGCCAGGGCATGGGAGTTGATATTGACATGAGTTTTTTAAATACAGTAATTAATAACAGATGCTTATACATACAACTACACAGAGAATCAGGAGAGGTTTTATGGATACGTTCAAGTTATACGAAAAATTGATAGAAAGGAAGAAGCAGGTCTCACAGGATGGAGGGGCCGGGGAAAAGGATCAAAAAGCCGGAGGAGGAAAGAGTGAGCTTCAATTGATCGAAAATGCCCTGTACAAAATGGAACACGGTGATTTAGGTGTTTGTGAGAAATGCGGCAAGGATATAGATGAACAGAGATTGGAATCCATACCCTGGACAGCATTTTGTTTCGATTGCGATAAACAACAGGACTATTCAAGAAATACAGTGCAAAATGAAGGTGATAGCGGTGTTTTTGAGGAGGAAAGCGACAATTTGTCCGAGATGACGGATGTGGAACTGCAGGAATTCTTGTTCGAGCAGATCCAGGAAGAAAACAGAATAGATGTTTTCAACCTGCAAATCACAGTACAGGATAAAATTGTTTACTTGGAAGGCGAGATGTCCAATGAGGTTCAGTATCAGACCCTTTTGTCTATAATCAAGGAGTATGTCGATCCTGAGGATATTGTGGACAACATCGGCCTGCAAGGGGAAGGATGGGAGGATGATTCCGACTTTGAAGACATGTATCACGATGCTGAGGACGATATGCTCAGTGAGAAGGGAGAAGACGAGGATTGGGACGACGAGGAATTCTAGTTCTTTTCCATATTTTTGAATTTAAGCTTTAAGGAGCAGTAATCCATGAGTTTTGGGAAACATTTGATTGCTTATTCCTCCCCTGCCGGGAGTACAGAGAAAGTTGGGTCTACTATTGGGGAAAAATTGGAACAACTGGGAGAAACTGTGTATTATTTGGATTTGTCGAGCAGTGCTTGGAAAGAGAAAGCAAGCCCTGTTTTGGATAAAGATACTAGTTCAAGCATGATTTGGATCGGGTCTCCGGTTTATGCTCAGCATGCAGTGCCACCGGTCCGGGAGTTTCTGGATTGGTTGCCGTACAGCTCGGAAAGACAGGGTGCAGTTCCGTTTGTAACCTGGGGAGCGGTATGCAGCGGAATAGCACTTTTTGAAATGGGCAGGTCCCTGGAAGAAAAAGGATACGGACTGCTGGGAGCGGCCAAGATACTTAGCGAGCATTCCAGCATGTGGAGATCTAATTCTCCGCTTGGAGCGGGACATCCAGACGAGACTGATCTGGAAAAGGTTCGTCAGCTTGCAGAAAGGGTGCAAAACAGTATAAAACAGGGTGCAAAATTCCCCATAAGCAGCCAAGACCTGGATTATCAACCTGCATGGATACGCCGGGAGGCGGAGAATATTGACTTGCAAAAGGTCAAGTCTTTTCATCCGGGATATCCGGTGGATAATGAAGTCTGCACCCAGTGCGGTGTATGTGCGGATAACTGTCCTGCTGGGGCTATCACCTTGAATCCATTCCCTGAAATCGGAGAAAATTGCTTTTTGTGCAACAACTGCGTACGCCTGTGCCCTGAAGGCGCAATATATTTTGATACTGATACAGTTGAAAACAGGGTCAGGGAAATGGAACAAAGGTTCCAGGAGGAAGAAAAGAAATCCGAGATTTTTTAAATGATATCGGTCTCAGGTTATTCTTTAAGATCCTTATCAGCCATTTCCCGCTGATAAGCTTTCCAGCCCGGGCACCATTTGGTGTGCCACTTCCATATCTTTGCAATCAGGGAGTCGGGTTTTTTTTCCGCGTACTTCCTTAATTTGCAATTCTCGCATCTGGATTTCATCTCATTCTCCTGTTGTTTCTTGTTTGTTCCTTGGCAGTTGGGTGATTATTCTTGCCTCGATTTTGTTTTGTTCTAAAAAGTCCTTGAATTTTTGCGCATTTTCCCTTTGTTCGCGGGAAACAATCAGTAGTTGTGCCCTGTCTGTATCATCCCATATCCAGTGGTGCTCCACGTACACAAGTCCGCATTGGGCAACCCGCCTTCGCAAGTTGTCCCTGGTCTTGTCCCTGTCCTCGAAACAAAGATTCCGGAAAGATTCACCGCAAGCCAATACGTGATACATCTTATCTCCATGAATTATAAACTAAATAGATCCAAGTTGTCTCGGAAGCTTAACATGAAAAAGTTTTCTCGCTACTTCGTAGTCGAGATTGCCAGAGTTTTAGAGTGTTAAGGTTTTAAGTAAGAAAAAGAACCAATAGCCTGTTTATTCAACAAGTTGAGTACCTTTTCTCG
>CAJXKR010000307.1 GCA_913055815.1 uncultured Desulfohalobiaceae bacterium
ACTTCGTCAATCTTCAAAATTATTCGTCGACGTATTAAGATACGCCTCCTCATAATTTCTTGATTTCCTTGTCAAACAAAAAAAATCTAATTTCCGAATTGAGAACTTGCTATTTCCGTATCCGGAAATTAAGAATTTCCGGATGGGAACTAATTAGTTTCCGAATTGAAAACTTACTATTTCCAAATCCGGAAATTCCTGATTTCCGGATAAGAATCAATTAGTGTCTGGCCGAAAACTGTGATTGGCCAAGCACTAATTCAAGGAATATGAAGGATTGTTCAGCCTTCCCTTTAATTCGAAATCCAGTTTGTTGGTTCCCATATATTTCTGCGCAAGGCTGTATATCTTGGGGTCTGACTCTGTAAATCTTATTTCTCCGGTCAAATCAATATTGCTGCTTATAAACGGTCTGTTTAACCGCAAATTGCCCTCAGTGTTGGCTTTTATACCTTTTCCCTTCAGGTTGCAACTAACTATATAAAGTTTCCGGTTCTTTAATTTCCAATTGCAGTTGCCCTGAAAATCCTTGAAATTGTGTTGGGGAAGGGGCGATACCTCTATCAGCACTCCTGCTTCACCGATTTCTAGATTTCCTTCACCAGAGGATTGCAAGGGCTTGTCCAAATTTCCCTGCAGTTTCGTTTCACCGGAACAAGATCCCTGGATGGATTTAATCCTGTTTCTGTTGTAGTCTATGGGATTGTCCTCCAGTTCCAGTCGTTCCCAGTCAATATTGAAGCTGTATTTTTGTGGCTGTAAAAATGAGTCCAAATTCAGAATTCCATGCAGTGAACCTTGCAGTAATTGCATCCTGAAGGTGGTCTTTGCGTGTCCTGTGATCAGGGAGAACAAATCAATATTGATATTGCAATTCGATATCTGTGTGGCCTTTCTTAGGTACTTGGAATCGGGTCGGATATTGAGCCTTTGGAAATATAATCCCAAGGGGAAATTGTAACCCAGTCCCCGGATATTGATCCTTTGATCAAACCTTTGGGCCACCGCGGTTTCTATTCTATTTTCCAGGGCGGAATAAGGGAAGTACGCCATGAAGACGAGCAGGAACAAAACCATTGCAAAGGCAATATATCCCAATATTTCGAAAAAATATCTTTTTTTCATCTATGCTTCCTTGTTTAGCGATAGGTTACGATTATGGAGTTTACCTGCAGATTGCCGGGATTGTTTTTGGGTGATCTGATGGTTAATCTCTTCACAAAGATACTCTCCGGTGCAAATTCAATTTGTTTTAAAAAATTAGTCAGTTTCTCCAGGGATACATTACCGATCCTTAGTTCCACTTGTGTTTCCGTCACTCCACTGGAGAGTTGTTTCGAAGAGGGGCGCATGAATTCTATGTTATTCTTTATGGCGTTTTTGGAGGCCTGTTTTTCCAGATAGGAAAACAGGGTGAAATTGGGATCCTTCTTGTCCAGGCTATCTGACTTGTCACTGCCCTTCTGGGCTTGTATATATCTTTTTTCCAGTTTTTTCAGATTTTTCAATCTATCCTTTGCTGCTTCCTGTTCTTGCACCAGTTCCTTTTTGTAGCTAAGCACAGGTGAAAGTCCCCATTGATATAACAAGGCTGCTACCAGGACGGCGGCCGCAAGGTAGATCCATTTTCTGTCAGATAACGAGATAATGTTCATGTAGGTTACTCTCCGAATGCTGGGATATTTGTTTTGGGTAGTTGTCTTTTTCAGTTGTCCGTGATTGTGTCTTGAGTTTGATTCGTAGTTTCCTAGGATTGCTCCTGAATAGAAGTCCGGATATTAAAGCTCACTTTTTCTCCACCCTGATTCACATTCGCCCCCACTATCTTGACATCTGATAAATGCTTCAGATTTTTTAGATGAGTCTTGATTTGATTCACTGTGTTATAATCCTTGGCAGTGCCGCTTAGATTGAGACTGGAGCCGTCTAGGCTGAGCAACTCGATCTGCAGTTGCAGCTTTTCCGGCAGAGCCTTGCTGATGGAGGACAAGATCCGGGTGCTCTTTGCAGGGGGAACTTCTTCGGTAACAGAGCCGCTCTTTAACGCCTCGATCCTGGAGCGGATGATGCTGGAATATTGCATGGGGTTTATGCCTTTGCTTGCATCTGGCACAATCCCCTGAAAGGTTTGCTTTATTTGATTTTGCAGTTTGTTCAGTTTCTTCTGTTGAAAGTAAATCTCCGAGCCAAAGGAGAAGCCCCAAGTGCAAAGGATAAAGGCCAGCGCAACAATGCCGTATCTTAAATGCGGTTTCCACAGGGGTTCGAATTCATTCAGTGCCAGATCGCCCTGGCGAAAATTAAGCCCGGATTTTTGTTGCGTCCTGTGCAGTCCCAGGGTGGTGAACAAGAGTGCAGTACTGCTTTGTTTCCGAAGCCTTAGTGAGGTTGGAACCGGCAGTTCGCCCAAGGAGAGTTCCAGTCCCGTGTCCCGGTTTATGAGTTCGGCCAGGGAAGGGAGGGATGCTCCACCGCCGGTAACATGGATATTAATATTATCAAGCGTTGACTCTTCCTGCATGAACGACAACTTGAGCTGCCTGACAAGTTCCTGGTAACTACTGGGGAGTGTAAAGTTCTTGTCTTGCGGGTCCGCTAGCTCTGCAAATATATCCTCGATTTTCTGGGTTTGTCCAGCGTCTGTATCCGGATCGATTTCCTGCAATATATCCCTTATGCCCAGGGGGATGGTTCGCATCAATTGTAATTGCGAGTTTTGAATCATTGCCAGATTGGTCTTGCTCCATCCCAGATCCAAAAAGGCATGGTTTTCCCCTTTGCCGCACAGAAGTGATGCAAATCCGGAGTATGCAGTCAAATCCAGGTCAATCCTTTGGATGTTTATCCCCGCTTCCTGGAAGGCATCCAGCCATTGCCGGATCGAATCCTTGTCTTGCAGGACGCAGAATGCCTTGCACTGTTTGCCCCCTGTATTGGTAAGGTAATAGTTCCAACTATAGTCAGAAAGATTTACTGGGATATTGGCTTCCAACTCCAAGGGCAGGACTTGTTTAATCTTGTTTTGTTGGGTAAAAGGAAAGGTAAGCTCCTGATAGAGTGCATCCCCGCTGTTTATCGCAAGCAGGTTTTGGTCTGCAAACAGGTCGTTTTGCTCAACAGCGTTATATACTTTGTTGGCAATTGAATCCGGTGTGTCTTCAGGATATACGCGTACGAGCTTGAAGTTGAGAACTGATTCGTTTCTGATTCCCACTTGGGTTTTGAGTATTTTGACCCA
>CAJXKR010000308.1 GCA_913055815.1 uncultured Desulfohalobiaceae bacterium
GGCAACCAGGAACATGCTTTGGGAAGTGCTTCAATACGGGGTGCGGGTGTTTTATCAGCCCCCTCCCTTTGCCCACACCAAACTCTTTCTGGTGGATGGGTTCTACGCACAAATAGGTTCCGCCAACTTGGACCCCAGAAGCCTAAGGCTAAATTTCGAAGGAATCGTGGAAGTATACGATCAAGAATTTGTAGAGACCTTGACCCGGCATGTAGACTCAACAATAGAAAAATCCCGGGAAGTGACACTGCAGGAAGTGGATTCCAGACCTTTACCCATTCGGTTGAGGGATTCACTATTTTGGCTGTTTTCACCTTATTTTTAATTTCAAGTAATTAGGTTTTGGAGTGTTAGGGTGTTAAGGATTTTAGAGAATTAAACCACTAGGGGTTTTAAGGTACAAGTAGTGGGTTAGAAATTTTAAGGTGCTACAACTTTACGCATTTTTTGCTTGCAGCTTTAAGCTTTGAGTTTCCTTGTTATTTTTTATATTTTCCCTGCATGAATCTAACCGCCTGTTCCAGGCCAGAGATACTCAATTCGAACATGGGGAATATCTCACGGATCATTTGAATTGACCTAACATAGGGCCATTCCCAGGACATTCTGGGATTGAGCCAAACAGAATAGGGGAAGTTGGAGGCGATGAACTTGAGTCTCTCAATACTGGGCTGATTGGTTTTTTCCTCCACATGGATGGACCCGTCCCTGGCCATCAACTCATAAGGTGCCATACTGGCATCTCCCACGATAACGAATCTGGTTTCCGGGTCAGACCTGACCAAATCGTCCACTTTGCAAGGTTTCTTGATCCTGGGTGGATCTTCCCATAGAAAGTCATATATAGTATTGTGAAAGAAAAACGTCTTTAAATCCTTGAATTGATAGCGGGCATAATTGAAAAGGGTCTGAACTACTTCAGTAAACGGGTCCATGGACCATCCCCCGTTATCAATAGCCAGGACCACCTTTAATTTATCCCTCAAGCTGTGATCGTATACTATCTCGATCTCACCTGCATTCTTCATGGTCTGCCGAATGGTCTCGTCTATATTCACCTGGTCTTTCGGACCTTCAGGTACAAGGTTGCGGAGCTTTTTCAGGGCCTCTCCAACCTGGGACTGGCTTAAGGGTCCCTGATCAGTATAGTCCTTGTACCTCCTGTCCATGGCCACTTTGGTGGCGGACTGATTTCTGGACACACCGTTCACCCGCATACCTCCGGGATGATATCCGGAATGACCCACCGGAGAGGTACCACCGGTTCCGATCCATTTGTTGCCTCCGTGGTGTTCCTCTGTTTGTTCGTTCAGTCTGTCCATAAAATACTGAACCAACTCTTCCGTGCTCATATTCTGCACATCCTCGGTATCCATACCCAAGGCCTCTGCCAGGGATTCAGGGTCCTGAAGCCAGTCCTGCAGCATAGTCCTTACTTCTTCCGTGAGTTCCAGACTGTTGTCGATATCGAGTTCCGCACCCTTGAAATAATGTGCAAAGATCCGGTCATAAAGATCGAATTGCCTCTCGGTCTTGACCAATATACTCCTGGCGGCGATATAAAAATCGTTCAAGGAAGTAACCAGCCCCTTGGACAAGGCCTTCTGCAACCTCAAAAAGGCTGTGGGACTTACCGGAATTCCGGAATCCCTCAGTAAATAGAAAAAATTTACAAACATAGATTTTCTCGATCTGTATCAGTGCCCTGACTCCAAAATCAAAGTTCATTGTTGCTAAAACCGCTCTTCCCTAACACCCTTAACACCTTGACAATCTCGAGTAGTGAGAAAACTTTAAACACTTAATCACGTAAACAAGTAATAACAAGACACCCTAAAACTTCATTTTGGGGGTGGTCTCTCTAGCTATATTGTAATCCTGGCTCTTTTTGAACAGCACTCCCAAATATGGCAGTTCACCTTTCTTCAACTTCTTGGGATTAAAGTCAGGATCGGCTTTCAGGGCCCTGATCCAATTGATGAGTTCCCTGGTGGCAGGCTTTTTCTCTATACCCCTCAGTTCCCGCAAATTGTAAAAAACCCGGATACAATTATCCATCAACTCATCGCTGACATCCGGAAAATGAACACTCACGATCCTGCGCATCATATCCGGATCCGGAAAAGCGATGTGGTGAAAGTTACATCTACCCAAAAACGGCTCTGACAAGTCCTTCTTTGCATTGGAGGTAATGATGATAACCGGCCTGTATCGAGCTTGCATCTTTTTATCAACCTCGATTATATCGAACTCCATCTGATCCAGTATATCAAGCATATCGTCCTGAAAATCGGTATCAGCCTTGTCTATTTCGTCTATGAGCAAAACATGTCTCTGGTCCGCCACAAAAGTCTGCCCGATCTTCCCCATCTTGATGTAATCCTCAATGTTGCTTACATCCCGAGTGGAATCACCGAACCTGCTGTCGTTCAACCTGGTCAGTGTATCGTATTGATAAAGGGTGTCCACCAGTTTCATATTTGACTTTACATTCAGGATTGTAAGGGGCATATCCAAAGATTCCGCAATGGCGTGCGCCAACATGGTTTTCCCGGTTCCTGGCTCGCCCTTTAACAACAAAGGCATTTCCAGGACCATGGAAATATTGACGATCTGCGCGAGTTCTTCATCCAGGACGTACTTACTGCTGGACTGAAAAGTGGACTGAAGATAATTATCAGTATACATACTTTGTCTCCTGTGGATATTTTTTCAGCTATCTGCCAATCAATCTGATACCCTAACTAAGTCCAAATAAAACAAAATTTTAAGTATTTTCCCATGAAATGGGTAATTGACTGGCAAGTGACGGCTTGCAAGATGTAAAATACTTCACAGAAACAAGTATGTCAAATCAAAGAGAACACATCAAATCTACTGTAATATCGGAAAATTAGCAATTATTCTAATGTTCAAGAATCGCCACTTTCAGGTATGACTTAATTATTCCCTTTCCAGCTCCTTGTTGGCTTCATCCGCCCTTTCCATTTCCCTCTCCACACTGCTTTCATCCAGGGATTTCTTCTTGCCGCCGCAAGAAAAAGTGCCGACGCTCAAGCAGGATAAAAAGCCCAATATGATCATTAAAGTAAAAAATTTTTTAAACATATTTTCTCCTCTTGGAAACCACTGCAAAAATCAGTTTTAGCTAGTGATTGGACGAAAACTCACCCATCTACATCAAAGCTTTAAGCCTTTGAAATCCTCATGTATTAATATACACTGCGGTTTC
>CAJXKR010000309.1 GCA_913055815.1 uncultured Desulfohalobiaceae bacterium
CTGGCACTGTCTTTTTAAGGCGGATACCAGCAGGTCTCCCAGCTGTGCAGCCACATTCAGGATGATCCCTGCCCAGAGGAAATGATACCAGTAGTTATCTCCCCAGATCGCTCCCAATACGGTTATACCGGCAACACAGGCCAGCATGCCGCCAAATGAACCCATCCAGCTCTTCTTGGGACTCAGCGCGGGCCAAAGTTTCCTTTTGCCCCACCAGGAGCCGGAGTAATAAGCACCGATGTCGGATAAAATGGCAGCAGCGAAAACAATAAGTATTTCCAGGGAACTTAGTCTTAGCAAGAATTGCAGGGCGAGAGGGATGTACACCCAACCGCAGGTTATTATCTGCATCTGGGACCAATTTATCTGTCTATTCATTCCGTAGTAAGCGAGATAGACCAGATTCAGAAGCCAAAAGGACAGCAATAATCCTACAGTAATATTTATATTCAGGTAACTGAAAACTACAATCGGGATGGCGAGCAGGATTCCCACGACCTTGAGTGTTGTTTCACTGCTGGTGGGAAAAAGGGAATAAAATTCCCACAAGGCCAGGGCGGACAAAACGTATACAGCAATTGACAAAAGGTAATAAGGGGCAAAAAAGAAAAAATAGATCAGTAGTAAAGTCAGAAGGATGGCAGTAACTATTCTGGTTTGATGCGAGTTCATTATTCACCTATCCCGCCGTAACGCCTTTGTCTGTTTGCAAAGTCCTCCAGGGCCTTTTGCAACTCGGATGCATCAAAATCCGGCCAGTATTTTTGGGTAAAGTAAAATTCCGCATAAGCGGCCTGGAAAACCAAATAATTGCTCAATCTGTATTCACCGCTGGTACGCAGGATCAGATCCGGGTCTGGCTGCTCCCCGGTAGTAAGATAACTTCTGAACACGGATTCGTCCAGATCTTCAGGCGAGACACCCTGGGAAACAATCTCGCGACAGGCTTTTACAATCTCTTCCCGGCCGGAATAATTAAGTGCCAGGTTCAAGGTCATTTGATCCCCGCCGGCAGTCCTGTTGCACACGTATTTGACCACCTGTCTCACGGAAAAGGGCAGTTTCTGCCAATCCCCCAGGACATTGAGTTTTATGGACTGTTCCAACAGAGAGGATTCTTCTTGCTGCAAAAACTGGGTCAAAAGATCGAACAGGAAATTGACTTCATTTTTGGGCCTGGACCAATTCTCCCGTGAAAACGCGTACAGTGTTAAATAGGATATCCCTTGCCTGCGGCACTCCTTGACAATTTCCTTGGCTGTTTCAGTACCTGCCTTGTGCCCTTCCCCCCTCGAAAGTCCCCTTTGCTTCGCCCACCTACCATTACCATCCATTATTATAGCCAGATGGGTTAATGGTGGTAAGTCTGTATTTTCGCCCATAATTTCCTTATTCGTGCGTTCCTTGTTTCCTTGTTACTCGTTCTTGGTTACTCGTTCTTGGTTTTCGTCTTTCAGTACTTCAACGTTCCAGATTTTCTAATGTTGGGTAATTGTATATCCTGCAGTTCTGGAGATATTTTTTTTACTTACTGATTCTTCAACCAGGAACCAACCAACAAAGAACATATCAACAAGTAATCTACATCTCCATTATTTCTTTTTGCTTTTCAGAAAGCAAGTCGTCACTTTTGCCCACAAAATCGTCAGTCAACTTCTGGACCTGCTCCTGAGCCTTGTGCATTTCGTCTTCCGAGAGTTCCTTGTCGTTTTTCATCTTCTTGAGGGTATCGTTAGCTTCCCTCCTGATATTGCGAATAGCAATCTTGGTATCCTCGGTGTATTTCTTGGCCACCTTCACCAGTTCCTTGCGCCTTTCCTCGGTAAGCGGGGGGATATTTATGCGTATGATCTTGCCGTCGTTGATAGGGTTCAACCCCAGATCCGACTTCATGATAGCCTTTTCCACATTGCCAATACTGCTCTTGTCCCAGGGTTGAATGGCTATAGTGCGGCTGTCCGGGATCGAGATGGAGGCGAGCTGATTCAAAGGAGTAGGAGTATGGTAGTAATCCACTACCAGGTCCTCCACCAGGGAAGTGGATGCCCTGCCGGTCCTGAGCTTGCTGAAGTCCTTTTCCAGGGACTTGATGGCTTTTTCCATCTTGTCTTTGCAATCGTTGTAAACACTTTCCATATATTTAACCCCCTTGAACGAGTGTCCCTACGTTGTCTCCGCTCACAACGCGTTTTATATTCGACTTGTCCAGCAAATTAAAGACTACAATCGGCAAGTTGTTATCCATACACAGGGATATTGCGGCGGAATCCATAACCTTCAGGCCTTTTTGAAGGACATCCAGGTAGGATACTTCCGTATACCTAACAGCCTGGGAATCCTCTTCCGGATTCTTGTCATAGACACCGTCCACCCTTGTGGCTTTTAACAATGCATCCGCCTTCAATTCCATGGACCGTAATGCAGCGGTGGTATCGGTTGTGAAATAGGGATTTCCGGTACCGGCGGCACATATCACCACTCTCTTTTTCTCCAGATGGCGAATCGCCCTGCGCCTGATATAGGGCTCCGCTACTTCCTGCATTTTTATAGCAGTCATCAGCCTGGTATCCACACCATGTTTCTCCAGGCCGTCCTGCAGAGCCAGGCCGTTCATCACCGTGGCCAGCATTCCCATATAATCGGCGGAAGCACGATCCATACCTTGGGCAGAGGAGGAAACACCCCTAAAGATATTCCCTCCGCCAATGACCAATGTGACCTCGCCTCCCATGTGCACGACTTCTGCTATATCCTCGCACATGGATTGAATAGTAGGCAGATCGACTCCGTAATTGTTGGGACCTGCCAACGCTTCGCCACTAAGTTTAAGCACTACTCTTTTGTACATAATATTTTCGTTATTTGTTAACACTACAGCGGAACTTTCAGCATTGCCGGGAAGCCCACTTCTGCTCCAAGTGCTTGGCTTCGCAATCCGATCAAGTCGCACTGTGGACAACCCGGGTGCGGCTTAAATAGATCCAAACTATCTCAGAAGCTTAATATAAAATTTTCGCAGTAGTGTTAATTGTTATTCACTGGCCTGTTGCTCTCCCACTTCCATCCTGACAAAACGCCTTACTTCTATCTTTTCTCCCAGGACAGCTACCATGTCGTTTATCACGTCCTGTATCTTGAGGGAGTCGTCCTTGACATAGGTCTGTTCCAGCAGACAAATCTCCTGGTAAAACTTCTGCATTTTACCGTCCACTATCTTCTCCAC
>CAJXKR010000310.1 GCA_913055815.1 uncultured Desulfohalobiaceae bacterium
GTTTAATTTAAAGTTCAATCATATTCAAGTTTTGATTTTTTTAAAAAATTTTTCTTTGCACCCTAAAGTTTTTTTTCTTAAGGTCGAAAAGAAAATTAGTAAAGGTGTATGTATGGTGGACGGGAACACAAAAATACAAAATATACTACGTAATTATGAAAGGCAATCCTCTACCACCAAGCAACTGGCACAACTCAGGAAAGCCATGAACCAAAAAATGCCTGAAAGCGACAAAGTCAAACTTTCAAGCCAAGGCAAGAGGGAACAATTGGTTGAGAATATCTCCAAGGAAATCATGGACAATTTGATCACCTCTAAAACAGACAACCCTGTAGTTGCAGAGATAAAACAGGAATTGGAGCAGGAATTCAATACTTCATTTTTATTTGAATTTATGCCTAAAGAAAAACGGACCATCGTCCGAAATAGTAATAGAGAGCAGCTTAGCGAAATGGAAAGAATACAAGTCATGGATAAATTGTGGGAATTGACCAAAAGAAAGGTCAATGAGACAATGGCTTAAATTTTGCAAAAAAAATTATATACCGGCAAAGCAAAAGATATGGGCATTTGAAACTGTTGATTCCTGCTAGCTGGCCCAAAACACACGCATATATCCAACAGTAATTTGACACCAGGGGCAAAAACAAGGAGGCCAAGTTATGGAAATTACAAGCATTCTTGGTAAAATGGGACCATACTCCCAAAATAAAATTGAAGAAAACAACAATAATAAAAATAGCAACAATGTTGAAGCAAAGTCCCAGAACGGGACGGAAAACGATAAGGTGCAGCTTTCCACTCAGGCACAGGAATTGGGAAAAGCGGTACAGGCAGTGCAAAACAGCGATGAAGTCCGCTCCGAAAAGGTCTCTGAACTGAAACAGCAGATAGATAACGGGGAATACGATGTAAATCCCCGCAACATCGCAGAGGGCATCATCCAGCAGGAAACCGATCTATGGGAATAAAACCAATCCGGCCGGATATTTCCAGGGGAGCCATAGCTCCCCTCTAACCCCTGATCCAGATTAGAGATCCGCAGGACCCCCTGTTTAAATATAGTTTTACAAATTGTTCCAACTCGGAATCCCATCTTATTTCAAATCATCCCAAATCCTAGACATAGTCCACCAAACTGGTCCTCATTATCATGGAGGAAGACTTCAGTATGGTTTGATAAACAGTATTTTGCTGTTTCAACTGGGACATTAGCTTGGCGTAATCCACATCCTCGATCTCGCTTTTGCGTTCCTTCTGGCTGGTCTTTAACTCCGAGAGCATGTTCTCCGCCGCCTTGGACCGATTCATGCGGGCACCAACATCAGCCAACCTTTCCGAAACCTGCTGTATGGCATTATCTACATAACCGATGGATTTACTGATATTCTCCTGGTCATTGTTTTTGAGAGAGGTCATCAATTTTCCCAGTCCCAAAAACAGATTTTTTTGCTGATTCTTTTCAAAAGCGGGTTCTATTCCGGATTCGTTTTTGTAGTGCCCTCCGAAGACATCCGGGCCTATATTATTGATCTCCACCTCGTTTCCCTGGGAAACCTCCAGTCCGTGCCCCGCATTGCGGGGCTGGATAGTGAATTGGTCTCCTACATTGAGCTTAGAGGTTCCCCCACCTGTTTCCTCAGTAGGGGCAAGTTTCAGCATTCCACCCGGCACCACCAGATCCTGGTAATCATTACCGCTTTTTTGATTGATCTCGTTTCCGGTATTCCAAGTCTCACCACCGTCAGTGCTGTAGGAATACCTGATATTTTGATCTGAATCCCCCAATGTTGTACTGTCCGGTGCTTCTGTACTCGGATCCCTGTCATCTATCCGCACCTGGATATTTTGGTCGAAATTCCCCTGGGCTACAGAGTGGACGTTGGGCACACTAGTTGCTTTATCATTCCCAGACGGATTGTCACTTATCTTGAATTTTGATTCTTCTTCTATTGAATCGACATCGCTCTGACTTTGCAAGTTTACACTTTCTTCATCACCATCTGCATCAAAATCGTGGGTCAAAGTGGCGTCACTAGATGTCAGTGCCCCACTCCAAACTTCTCCACTACTTCTAGTATACTGATATTCAAAACTACTAGTTATATTATTGATATCATTTATATCATCATTGATTTTTATCATCACATCTTCATCGAAAGAATCATAAGAAGAAGAAGTATCAATAGTCATGTTCACATCTTTCTTGTTCTGAACAACTTGAGTGCCATTTATATCGAATTCCAACCCGCCCAACTCATTATTTCCTGCATAGGAAAGTTGAACTTCTCCTCCCGGCAGATCAAGGGTTGGTGTGGCACTGTTATTCTCTGCTTGCACCTTCCCGGTCCAGTTCGCTCCACCATCCAGGCTGTATTTATATTCAATGGGATTACCGTTACCCAAATTTCGATTATTTGTGATCTGAACCTTAACATCGCTGTCAAAACTCCCTTTCAGGGGCTCAACATTTATACCTTTTTTATTCTTTATTTCCACGCCCGGCTTGTTCCGGGTATCTCCCTGATAATACGCGGTGGGGGCCAAGTAGAGTTCGGTTTGCGCAGATCCGTCTTCACTATTTACATCAACTTCATATCCCTCTTTCAAATCCACTTTCACATTCCCCAAATCGATAGTGGTATTACTTGCATCCAGTGTGCCGGAAGCATTTTGCACATCCCCCTCAATTACTTGATAATTGATTGGATGAGTACCACCAACTTCAACAGTATCCGGCATTGAAGTATTGCCCTTGGAAAATCTAATTGTCACCGGATCTTTAACAGTACCCTCCACATTCTTTACGTAGGGAGTAACATCGTCAATAGAGATCTTGTCCTTTTCAAAGGGCCCCAACTCACTAAAATCCTTGTCTCCCTTGTAGTTTTCAATATAAGTCCTCTTGTTGCTGTACACCCCCACCCCTTCTTCATACGCCTTTTCTTCCACTTCGTGCCCGGCAAAGATGCTTTTGCCCTGGTACTTGGTGTTGGAAAGGGTGAGCATCTGGTCAAAAAGCTGCCTCACCTCCTTGTAGATACTCTCCCGGTTTTGTTCATTCAGAGGTTCGTTAGCGGCCTGAACAGTAAGTTCCTTCACCCTGGACATAACATCCTGCACCTGCTGCATGGTATCGTCGGACCGGGAAAGCCATCCCTTGGCAGTGTTCACATTCTCCTCGTATTTCTCTATAGCCCCTATGGAATCCCGGTAATTCAAT
>CAJXKR010000311.1 GCA_913055815.1 uncultured Desulfohalobiaceae bacterium
AATTCTGTCATCCCGGACCCCGTATCGGAGTACGGGGCAGGCTTTGATCCGGGATCCAGTCTTTTTTCTGTTTTTCTGGATTCCGGCCTTCGCCGGAATGACATTAGTGTAAAAGCGACAAATCATGTGTGACAACGCACTAGTTTTCATCCGGAAACTGCCAGATTGAAGTTTGACTACGTCAATCTTCAAAATTATTCCTCGAAGTATTAAGATACGCCTCCTCATAATTTATTGATTTCCTTGTCAAACGAAAAAATCTAATTTCCGAATTGAAAACTTACTATTTCCGTACCCTGAAATTAGTAATTTCCGGATAGGAACTATCTAGACAAATTATTGACAGCGCGTTTTCAAAAAAGTATAAATCAGGTTATTACCCGCTTAGCAAAGACACCTATAACCAATGGAGATCTTTTTGCACTTTACTAGATTCAGCATATCTAAACAACTAGACAATGCCACCAAGCATCTGCTTAAGCGTTTCCTGTTATTGCGGGACACCCTGTATCATGACGACTACTACTTTTATTCCGAGTCCATGCGGGAACGGAATCTATTATACACTTATGCACAAAGGACGGATTATCGTTTCGAACTGGTACTGGGCACTGACAACAAAGGTTGTGACCGAGCCAGGATCCTGGTGGGAGGGTGCGACTACTACTCCTGGCCTTTTTTTGGTTTTTTTGAATGCCCCAACGACACCACCTGGTTCCAGGGACTGATGGATGAAGCTGAGAATATTGCCCAGGAAATAGGGGGCGGGGAATTACGCGGGCCGATAAACTTGAACCCGTTTCACGACTGGATGTTTTTATTGGAAAAGGACTCCCCGGAAAGATGGATGGGTGATCCCTATCACTTTGCCTATTATCCACAACTTTTCTTTGATAATGGTTGGGAGAGTTTTTCAGAAGCGACCTCTGGCATTGTTTCAGAACAAGAGCACCATGAATTGATGGCAATCTATTCAGACACTTTTAAAAGGTTTTACCAGGAAGGATTCAAGATCAAAACCATGGAAGAGGTGACCCTGGAATCCATCTATCCCAAAATACACGAAATCATACACAAGGCCTTCAATCCCAAGTATCATCACTTCGCTCCCATCACCCTGCATCAATTACAGGAAAAGACCTTGACCACCCTGAGGCTCTCGGATGATCCCTATTCTCTCCTGCTTGTTTACAGAAACGAGGAATTAAAGGGATTCTTTTTCAGTTTATGGAACCCCATAGATTACTTGTGCAATCCGGATGGAAAAAAGCCCACTCCGCCAGCATCGGAACGGAGCAGGCTGAAATTCGCTGTAAACACCGCCGCCTTCTCCCCGGAAATTCAAGGCACTTCTGCTTATAAGGCCCTGCTGGTCCTGCAAAGCGAACATACATACAACTACTACGGACATCCCGTGGCCTGGGGGAGAACGAATGTAGAACATCCCACCACCAGCAAACTGTTGCAGCAAGGAGACATAACACACAGGTACGTAGCATTCAGAAAAAGGATATGAATCGGTTTACAATGACTGTGTAAGTGTAAGGTTTAGGTAGGTGTCCTGTACAGGTGTATGTGACAGTCACTTACACATACACCTGCACTGGCTCACTGCATCTGTTTGACTATCTGATCTATCTCCTGGGCCAATTTGTTCAGTTCGGAAACAGCCTGTGCGGATTGCTGCATGGTCTCTGATGCCTCTGTAGCGGTCCTGTTCACTTCCTCCGAGGACTGGTTGATCTGTTCGCTGGCAGAGGACTGCTCTTCCGAGGAAGTAGCTATGTTTTGCACCTGCTCTGCATTGGACTCCGCAAGCTCCACTATCTCCTGCAGGTAGCTGCTGGCCTTCCTGGATTGCTCCGAAGTCTCTTCCACAGCTTTCTCGGTCTCTTTCACCTCTTCCGCATTTTTTTCCGTGCCGGAAGTTATGGAATTGATCGTATTTCCCACCTCCTTGGTTGCTTCCATGGTCTTTTCCGCGAGTTTACGCACCTCGTCAGCCACTACTGCAAAGCCTTTGCCGGCTTCTCCGGCTCGTGCGGCTTCAATCGCTGCATTCAAAGCCAAAAGGTTGGTTTGGTCCGCAATATCGTTGATCATGTCCATCACCTGGTTTATCCCCTGCACATCCTGACTCAACTGGTCCATGGAATTTCTTACATTCTGTGCACGCTGGCTCACACGCTTCATGTTTTCCGATACCTGCTCCACTATCTCTTCACCTTCCTTGGCCTTTTTCTTGGTGCCCTCGGACTGTTCGGCAGCACTGGAGGCATTCCTGGATATTTCCAGGATGGAGGCATTCATCTCTTCCATGGCGGTTGAGACCTCGGAAGCCCGCTTCTTTTGTTCCTCGGATCCGTTACTGCCTTGTTCTATCTGTGAAGAGAGTTCTTCAGCTGCACTGGCCATACGTTCAGATACATCCTTGGCTTGTTCAGACAATTCAAACAGTTTGGAATTGTGCTCCTGGATCTGTTTTTCCTGTTCCTTGATCTCGCTTATATCCGCTATAGTAACAAAAACACTGGCCAACTTGCCCTCGTCATCGAACAATGGCGCGGCATCCACCTGGATATACTTCATGTTCCCCTTCCTGGTGGTAAACTCGGTCTGTATACCACTGACCTCTTGTTTTTCCCGGACAACCTTGTCTGTAACAGTAGAACTGTTTACATCATTGTAAAATGCAAGCCCGGCTTTCTGCCCGATCAACCTTTGCTTGTCATCCTCCTCCACCAACCTTGCAGCAGCCTTGTTGAATTTCTTGACATAAGACTCCTGGTCGGACCAAACCAGTGGAGTAGCCATTTCCTCCAGCACTGTTTCATAATAGTTTACAGTCTCCCTGATCTCGTCAGTCATTATGTTGACCTTCTCGGCTAGACTGCCGATCTCGTCCTTTCTATCTATCTGCAGCCTTTCCACTTCCAGGTTACCCTGGGCAATGTTGTCCGCATGCCTCTCAATCTCCTGGATTGGACTAGTTAAGCGCCGGGCCAGGAAGTAGATCCCTACTGCCATAAGAGCGGTAACAGCAAGTCCGAGCAGGGTTATTTTAACAAACATGGAGATGATTTTGTCCCATACATCGTTGACATATATCCCGGTGCCCAGAATCCATCCCCAGGGTTCGAACTCCTGGACATAGGAGAGCTTGGGTTCCACCCTGTCCGCATTGTCGTAGTA
>CAJXKR010000312.1 GCA_913055815.1 uncultured Desulfohalobiaceae bacterium
GAAAAACAAGCCAGGATGGACGCTGTTGAAACAATAGAACAAAGGATTTATTTCGCTTTTGATTCCCACCAGTTGAGTTCCGAGGCCAGGGCAAAGTTGAAGAAAAAGGCCAAGCTCCTCCAAAAGTATTCTGATATGGAATTGAATATCGGAGGACATTGTGATGAGCGCGGGACTGAAGAATACAACCTCGCCCTGGGAGAAAGAAGGGCCAAGGCTGCCTACGAATTTTTGATAGTGCTGGGTGTTGACTCTTCCAGGATGAGCTATGTTAGTTACGGTGAGGAAGATCCCTTGGTGGAAGGTCACAACGAAGAGGCATGGGCCAAGAACAGAAGAGCGGAATTCCAGGTCGAGTAAGTAGTGTTAAGGTTTTGCAGTTCGGCTCCTGGCCTTTCGGCTTTTGACTATAAGCCCTTTATGTCTTGTTAGGGACTTATGGCTTTTTCAGCTTATGGCTTTAGCAAGCAGGGACTTGATTTTTTTGCCCAACAGAGCACCTGCGACTACACCCAGGCTGTTGGAAATCATATCTGGTACGGAATAAAAACGCCCTGGTATATAAGATTGAAGGATCTCCAGGGCTATTCCTAGTAAAATCAGTAAAACAGGCACCAGCAAGAATGATCTGTTGGTCCTGAGGTAAAACATTAGCAGCATTGCCAGCCATAAATAGCTGAGCAAATGAAAAATCTTGTCCAAGTATCTGGATTGAGCGGTTATTGCCATTGAAGGCTGCAGGGAGAAATAGACGATAATTATCAGGGAACACATCCAGAGGACGAGAATGGATATGTTAATGAATCCCGGAAGTTCAAATTGGTTATAAGGCTTGTTCATGTCGTTTCTGTTTTATAAGTTGCATACCAGCTGTTTTTCCCGCAAAGTCAATTTCTGTTGTATCCGTTCGTGATTACCCCAATCCTGGTCAATTCAATATGTATGATGAAAATATGCACTGGGAGGATCTGTTACCCAAACTACAGAATTACTATAACCTAAACAGGGTTTCGGATCAAGAAGTTTGGGAATGGTCCCTCGTGCTCAGTTCCAAAAATATTGAACATGTAGTGGATGTTGGCGACTACAAGTGGCATGTCTTTGTAAGGGACCAGGATATGCACCGGGCGCAAAAAGAGATCGATTACTACGTTCAGGAAAATGCGGAACCGGGTAGAGATCATTCTGAAGCCGCTTCAGTAGGCAGCCTGGAACCTACTATTTGGTTTGTTCTTCTTTTGGCGGTCTTTTACAAGGTTACCGGCATGGCTTTCCAGGGGTTTGGATACGACCCCATTCCCTGGGAAAAATTGGGATATGTGGATGTCTGGGCAGTGTCAAAAGGGGAGTGGTGGCGTCTTATAACCGGGTTGACCCTGCATGCTGATATTGCTCACCTGGTGGGAAATGTTGTAATTGGCGGAGTGTTTATATCTTTTTTGTGCAGGAAATACGGTTCGGGTTACGGATGGGGATTTGTCTTGAGTTCCGGTATACTGGGGAATTATATAAACACCCTGATGCAGGATTATACGCACAATTCTCTGGGGTTTTCCACCGCGGTATTTGGTGCAATCGGACTTTTGGGCGGCACTCGCAGCCTGGAGAAGGGCTTCTCCCTTGATAAACAGCAGATGGTTCCCTTTGCCGCCGGCTTGGGCCTGTTGGCAATGCTGGGCAGCGGTGGAAAAAACACCGATTTTGGGGCCCATATTTCGGGTTTCTTGATGGGGTTTTTGATGGGCTGTGCAGTGGGTTGGTGCACAAAGAACAATCTGCTTCCCACCTTGAAGGGAAACCGGATACTGGGACTGTTGGCCCTGGGGATCGTGATTTGGTCCTGGTATATGGCCCTGCAGCATGGGCATCTGCCGGACAATATCTAGTTAGTGATTGAACGTGAACTCACCCATCTACTTCGTCGCTTCAAAATTTTGAAATCCTCATGTATTAATATACACTGCGGTTTCAAAATGTTTCGCTCCTTGTATATGGGCAAGTTTACGTTCAATCACAGTTTTCGGTCAGGCACTAGTATAGCGTTTCATTAAAAGCTTTGCAACTGCACTATGCCAACATCGGGTTACCGTCATTCCGGCGAAAGCCGGGATCCAGAAAAACAGAAAGAAAACTGGACCCCGGACCAAAGCCTGCCCCGTACCCCGATACGGGGTTCGGGATGACTGAAAACTGCATTGAGTTCATATAATAAAACTGTGCTATAGTGCTAAGGAAACATTAATTGTAATGTTTTTATTGAAACGTTGTACTAGTTAGAAGTTCCCATCCTGAAATTAGTAATTTCAAATTCCTAAGCCAAGGATATTGAAAGGTGAACCCGCGAATGGATACTATTTGTAATACACCTTGATCTGATTGGTGTGTGTTTCTTGTTGTCCAGGGGTGGATTGCCCGGAAGTCAGGATTATACAGTCTCCTGGAGCGAAAAGGGGAGATTTCTGGATAAAATCCTCTACCCTGTCCAAGTGATTGGGTATCTCCGGGTCAGAGCTCCTGGGCCTTAAACCCCAGTAGAAGTTCAGGAACCTGATTACCAGGGGGTCCGGAGTAAGCGCGTAGATTGGGGGAGAAGGCCTGCGGCTGGACAGAAGGCTGGCAGTGTTTCCGGTGGTGGAATGGCAGACCAGGGCCTTGCTTTCCGTGTTTTCCGCCAGCAGTGAGGCAGAGTAGGCCAGGTACTTGCCGGGGTTTTTTTCTTTCTTGGGCCTGTAGGGGCCTTCCAGCCTTTCCAGCAAATAGGATTCCGAATGTTGTGCTATTTCCTGGATAAAACGCACAGCTTCTACCGGGTAATTACCAACCGCGGTTTCTTCTGAAAGCATAACACAGTCGCTGCCGTCCATAATAGCGTTGGCTACGTCCGAAGTCTCCGCCCGGGTGGGAATAGGGTTCTGGACCATGGATATCAGCATTTGGGTTGCTACTATGGAGGGCTTTTGGGCGTGCCTGCAGGCGCGGATTGCCCTTTTTTGAATCACCGGCACCGAGGGAAGCGGGCACTCCAGTCCCAAGTCTCCCCTGGCTACCATTATTCCGTCCGCTTCCTCCAG
>CAJXKR010000313.1 GCA_913055815.1 uncultured Desulfohalobiaceae bacterium
TGAATCTGGATCAGGACGGAAACAAGGGAAGCTGGCTAATCCTGAGCGGGGATTGCCTGTATCTTCCGTTCAAGGATAATTCCTTCCAAGTGATCATCTGTTCCGAAGTATTGGAACACCTGAGCGATTACCACTCTGCCCTTCTGGAGATGAAGCGCATTTTAAGGCGCGGTGGCGAGTTGGTCCTAACTGTTCCCAATTTTTGGCCGGAGCGGATCTGCTGGGCCCTGAGCAGGGAATATCAGCTCGATCCGGGAGGACATTTGAGAATATTCAATCAGAAGGCGTTAAAATTGGAAGTCAAGAGATTGGGATTTAAACCTGTTTTCAAGCACAAGTCCCATGCCCTGCACTCACCCTATTGGTGGTTGAAATGCCTGAACTGGTCCCGGAGGGACTCCTGGCTTCCGGTACGGCTTTACCATAAACTCCTGGTCTGGGATATACTCAAATCACCAAGGATAACCCGTTTACTTGAAAAGATCTTGAACCCTCTGATGGGTAAAAGTGTGGTCCTGTATTTCAAAAAGGTGTAATGATCGTGAAAAAACTTCTTATTTCCAATGGCTTTTATCCCCGAGAATATTTTTGCTCTACAGCCGATTACATAGCTTCGGTACAAAAAGAGTCAGGTTCCATCCCCTGGTACCCAGGAGGCCTGATCGACCCCTGGGATCATATCGAATCCGCCATGGGTCTAACTACGGCCGGGCTATATCAAGAAGCAAAAATGGCATTTTCCTGGCTGAAAGATTCCCAGGAACCGGACGGCGCCTTCTGGCCAGCCTATGCAGACTGCCTGCCCCTGGACAAATCGCGCAAGGAAGCCCATCATCCCCCTTATATTGCTACCGGAATGTGGCACTACTATCTAATCACCGGGGACTACGATTTTCTGCTGGAAATGTGGCCTAGCATAGAGGCAGGAATAGACTTCGCCTGCAATCTGCAGTCCCAGGAGGGTGACATATACTGGGCCCTGCTGCCTGAAGGAGACAAGTGGGACGATGCCTTGGTAACCGGATGCTGTTCCATTTTGAAAAGCCTGGAATGCGCAATACTTATAGCCAGGACCCTGGGTGAATACAAGTCAGACTGGATAATAGCCAGGGAGAGATTGAAAAAAGCCTTGAATTTCAAACCACACAGGTTCGACCGCTACTGGGAAAGCAAATCCAGGTATTCCATGGACTGGTTTTATCCTGTACTAAGCGGTGCATATACCAAAAATCAGGCCAAAAAACACCTGGACAAGAAGTGGGACCGGTTCGTGGAACCAAAAATCGGCTGCAAGTGCGTATCTGACGAACCCTGGATAACAGTGGCGGAATCCTGTGAACTGATACTGGCCCTGCTTGCTACTGATCATTACTCCATGGCTGCCCGGTTATTCAGTTGGCTGCACTGGCAAAGGGATGAACGAGGTGCCTACTGGACGGGTTATCAAACAGAATTGGGAATATATTGGCCGGAAGAAAAACCCACCTGGACCTCGGCAGCGGTACTTCTGGCTGCTGATGCACTGACCCAATCCACATCAGCATCCAATCTTTTCACCCGGGATTCTCTATCCGAATCCGACGCAAGCCTTGAATTAAGTGCTAACGCGGCGAAGTAATCCCAGGGTGTTTATCATCTCGTATTCCACAAAAAGCCCTGATTCCAGGGCCAACTGGTATATTTGATACGGGGCCTGTCCCCCTTGATCCGGATCTGTAAAAATGTCGTGAATTGCCAGGATGCCGTCTGGAAGGACATGAGATGCCCAACTGCGATAATCGGTCAAGGCAGCCTCGTAACTATGCCCACCGTCAATAAACACCATGGACAACGAAGTATACCACTGCCTGGCAGTAACCATGGAGGGGGCAACTATAGGCACCACGACTTCTTCCAGATTTGCCCTGGCTATATTCTTTCGGAACTCGTAAAATGAATCTACTCTATCCCTCTGACTGTCAAACAAGTCCGGGTCGTGGAACTCCTCCCCGGGCTGATGTTCCTCAGAACCCTTATGATGGTCTACGGAATACAAGATGCCCTGCTTCCCCTTAACTCCCGTACCGATATATATTGTCGACAGTCCGCAATATCCACCTATTTCCAAACACGGACCCTTGGGACTGCAGCTTTTCCCAAGTTCAAAAAGTGCATTTCCCTCATCTCTGGCTATAAAGCCCTTTACCTGATCTATCCAGGGCACCGGCACCTTAAATCCCCCTGATAATTGTTCGACGTTCTATGTTCTATGTTCTTGGTTTCAAGTTCCTAGTTACTAATTCCTGGTTTCAGGTTCTTTCTTCTTGCTTTTAGCTTCTAGCTCTTTCGCTTTCGCTTTCTTCCTTCTTGCATTCAGCTCTTTCTTTTGCATTCTTTATTCTTGCTTTCAGCTTTCAGCTTCGAGCCTTTAGCTTTCTTCCTCTTACCTTAATAACTTAAAACCTAACGACCTTAAAACTTCTTTCTAAATATGTCCGGATTCCTTCAGTGCACAGGCAACCAACCTCTTGTACATCTTTTCCTTGAACCCCTTGGGAGAATCCAGTTCCATTCTTTTCAAATACTTCCCGGAATTTCCGTTCAAGGAATTATTCCCCATTTTCAGCAAGTCCGGCACTATCTTCATTTTTTCTATGGGGGTCTTGTTAGCAAAGGATCTCAGTGCCTGGCCCAGAACCAACTCCTCCTGGTCAAACTGGGTGCCCAATGGAAATGAAGGAATAACATCCTGCTGCCTGTATTTATTCAATGTGTTATTCAACCATTCCGGGGTATTATTCCTGTATTCGTCGGGAATAACATAATTCTTGGGCAGCTTGTTGTGTTCCTTGGCCTTGCGCATAAGTTGTTCCTGAAATCTGGAATCCGCAACTTTGAGCATCTCAGAGATTATCTCCTTGTCCCTTTTTCCCCTCAGATCAGCGATGCCATACTCGGTTACCACAATATCCCTGAGATGCCTGGGTATAGTGGTAGCTCCGTATTCCCAGACAATATTGGAAACCGGGCCATTTTTATCCATCCTGTGGCTCCTTAGCATGATAATGGACCT
>CAJXKR010000314.1 GCA_913055815.1 uncultured Desulfohalobiaceae bacterium
CAACGAATACTTTCGTTGCGAGAAAAGTCTTATTCTACACCTTAAAACTCTAAAACATAAAACTTTTTTCATGTTAAAATATAAACAATATAAACCCAACTGCCATTGTTATCAAGACGGGAGGCAGGTAAAAGGCGGTTTCCAAACCCAGGGAATCCACCAAAAAACCGGAGATCAAAGGACTCAAAAAGGTAGCCAGAGTAATAGTGGTAAACCTGAGGCCCATTGCAGTACCCGAAGACTTGCCCGCGGACCTGTCAGACACCATTACCATGGACAGGGGCTGGGAAATCCCGAAACCTATACCCATAACAATCATAGCTCCGGCTAACACAACCATCCCGGAAAAATGCGGCAAAACGGAAATCCCAATAAAAACACAGGCAAAGGCTGTATAAAGCAAAAAAGCACGGGAACACCTGTGCAGCAATCTGCTCATTCCCAACCTGATCAGAGTCATGAACAGGGCGAAAAGGGATAGCAAGAATCCAAGGGAATCCTCGGTCAAGCCATGGGACTTGAACAAGACCGGAATAAAAGAACTCCTCAGGCTGATCGAGAACACAATCACGAATGTAAAGAGCAAAATACCCAGCATTGGCAAATCAGCCAAATAAGCTCCCAACTTTATTTTCTCCTTGCTTGTATCCTCGGGCTCTGGCTCGATCTCAGATTTAACCTCCTGTAATTTAAGAATCCATAGCCCCAAAATCGCGAAGATAACTGCCAATCCAAACATATAGGCAAAATTGAAATTGGTTATGATCTTCCCTCCCAAGTAGGGTCCAACAGTTTGTCCCAGGGCAGCGGCAAATGACAAATAGCCAAAGCTCTTCTCCATGTAGCGCTTATCTGAAAATCCGGAAATATAGGCCTGACTGGATACTATCAATATCAAGAATCCCATTCCTCCCAATACCTGGGCTAACATTAACGCCCACAAGGATCCGGAAAGCAACAGCAATACACTGTAGGTAATATTGCATAGCACCCCCCAAAAAAATGTCCATTTCGCACTCTTTTTATCCAGCAACTTCCCTATGGGGATAGCCAAAAACATGGATAAGACACTAAAAGAACTGACAACCATCCCGATCTGAAAGGCAGTACATCCCAGGCTTTCGGCATAAAGCGGCAATAGGGGAAAGACCATTGAGTGCCTCAGGAAATGGAAGAAATACACAAAGGATATTATGCGCATAAGTGGATATTACACTGACAAGCAGGATTTCAAGGTAAGTTGCAGACAACCGTGAACTATTACAGCTCAATACCTCTAGGTCAAAATGATTACTCAAAATTTACTTCCTAGACAAGTAAAAATTTAGTGAACTACTATCCAGCTTATATATGAAAGGAGGGCATTAATAAAGGGTGGAGAAAGGATGTGCTAAATACTGACCAAATTATCAATAGTCCATTTTGTAGCCTGAATCCTGTTTGTTACATTTATTTTTCTGAATGCGTTATATATATGGGTCTTAACAGTGCTAGCACTTATATTCAGAGTAGAGGCAATCATATCGTTGGTATTACCCTGGACCATCAACAAAAGGATTTCTTTTTCACGCTTGGTAAGATCAAACAAATTTATGTCCTCCTTGGAATCACTTTGTGCAGTTACATTGCAGTTAAATCTCTTAAAATATTGCCCCAGGGCTTTCCTGGAATACCACAATTCACCCTGCAACACCTTGTACACACTTTTCAGCAGCAATTCTATGCTATCGTCCTGGAACAGCACTCCCACCAAGCCCTTGGACATTGCATCCATCTCCACTTCCAAGTCCCTTTCAACGTTTAACAATATAATGTAAAGAGGGCAGGAAATATTATAGTTTTGCTGCAAATAATCTATGTAATCCCATACTTCATCTTCATAAGCTGCATAATCCAACAATAACAAGACACGTTCAATTTCCGGATTCCCGCTTGCGTGAATAAGTTTCAGGCTCATTTCAGGAATGGAGGTGCAATTTATCCCAACCTCCTTTTCTATCAGGGAAGAAAGTGTGTAGCGATAAAATTTGGATGGGCTTAATACAAAACTTACTGCCTTCATACTTATCACCCTTGTATTATTAACTTGACAGTCAAACATTTAAAGACAACCCTCTGAAATTTCAAGTTTGATATTGTCCTTAACTCTACTTGACCCCTTGTAACACAGTATATTGTTTTGATTTAACTATTTATCAATTTCAATAAGTTACTACACAAAAGTCCAAGTTCAGTTAAACGCAATGTAAAACTATAATTTCAAAGCCTTATCTCAAGACTTTTGACTGTCCAGTTGTTAAGTAAAGTTGCAGTGAAATCAGTCTTGCCAAGTTACTCTCGGGGGCAAATAAATAATCTCCCTCTCTATATCTGCGGCAATCACCATCAAATGTTCAAGGCTAATATTCACGCTTTAGAACATTAGCTTTTGCAGCAAGTCTGAACTATCCCCCGGGGACACCGCAAAACAAAAGGGAATTTTAAAATAGAGCCAACTATATACTCATAAACGTATCGCTAGGTTTTAATTAGCATTCCTGAAAAAACATGTAAACCTCAATTGCACATTTTACACAACAATCCTTGAAACTATTGTCATTCGCGTAATTTCAAAAACGGCAACACATAAAACTACTCATCCCGAACAGCCCCATCCTTTCCCCCTGTCTTGGATTCCTCCGGCTTTCCGTAAATCACAATGTCCCAGACTACTTCCTGGGCCAAGTCCCTGATTGCTTGAGCTATATCAATACGCTGGGTTTGTTTGAAATCTTCTGCCAACTGTTTTATCCTATCCATATGGTTTTCCCTGCTTTGAAGGGGTTTATTAAGCATGTTATCCCTCCTTCGGGTATTTTTTTTCATTCACTGATTCAAAGTTCAAGAACATTCGAAGATAAAGAGCTTTTGGATGTTACTGGAATATGATAAATCCAGTAAACTCTTAGATGATTTATCTCAACTATTTCGGCACGGCTTTTTTGTTCTAGAATTCAATGTGCTGTTTGTATTTGAATTTTTTCTTGTTATAGGAATAAAATTCAAAT
>CAJXKR010000315.1 GCA_913055815.1 uncultured Desulfohalobiaceae bacterium
AACTCTCTTGTTGACGCCAGTATTTTTTTGGGGTTTTTTTAATTTTTTGAAAGGGGCTAAACTATTACAAAAAAATTTGTTTTCAAAGTATGACTATTGTTATTTTAACTTGGGTTAAGACTTAAGGCATTGTTGTCTTCCGGAATCTCCACCCACCTGGGAGCCGGTTATGACTTCAAACACTACTCCTCCTGATGTTGCCATTTTTATTCACTGCCTGCGCCTTCTGTTCATATCCAAATAATCTCTGCGGTCTCAGTTTAAGAAACAACATACGTGCCAATATCTATAATAGTCCAGATATCTTAATATGTTAAAGCCTAGAAATTCTAGTCTGCACAATTTATTGCTATTGAGAAAAATTAATTTTAACCAAACTGTGTATTAGTTCAACGATTAGCAAACCAAGTTTTGTAATCTTCAACTGGTTGATAATTTGTAGATAGTTGATCAATAATATCTAATTCGCATAATGGGATGGCATATTTACGTAGTCTCATATGTACCCTCATTATTATTCCATATAAATCTTCACTTCCTTCAACCCCCCAAACTTTAACCTTGTCTCCGCTTCGAAGTGGCCCTTTTTCTTGCCATTTATTTATAATTGCTTTAAATGGAAAATTTAATACTTCTGTTAAATATTCTTCCCAAGCTTCAAATGCAGAAAATGCATCTTCATCTTCATCATCATCTTTCCTGTTAAGCACTGCATCTATCCGTTTCCCTTCTTCACCAAAACTACTCCACCAATACTTTTTATTTAAATCATCGATTGCAGATTTTACATCTTCTTTTTTGTCTCTAGGATGAGTGAGTTCCACTTCATCTATCTGAAGGAACATTCTCTTCCAATCCCAACCTTCTTCTTCGCATTGCTCAATAATTTCACTTGGCATTTGGCTAAGAGTAAAACTATCCCATTCAATACAGATTAGATTTTCTTGGATATCAATTTCTGATATTCGACCTTGCCAACCTTCTATGCAAATATTAAAATCTGGGTCATGTACATTTTGTTTGACAACAACTGAATCTTCAATCTTAAATTGTGACATAATATTTTCTGTAGCTTTGCATGCTGTCTGGTGTATAATTTAGTTGAACACCAGTTTAAACAAGATAATATATAATTGCCAACCCGTGGACTTCGTGCCATTAGTCCTCGCCAACCAACCATTCTAAAACATTGCAGCCTAGAACTCCTAGTCTGCTCCAACTTTCTAAAAGAACCAAAATTATCGATATACTTTGCTTCTATGTCCAATTCTAACTACTAACACTACCAATTCTTCTTCTCTTAATTCACATACTATGCGATAGTCTCCAACCCGATAACGCCAAAAATTAGCCAGACGACCTTTTAAAGGCTCTCCAAGTTTTCTTGGATTGTCTAATGATTTCACCCGTTCTTCCAGGTAGTTATAGATACGGTTTTGAGATTCAGGATCAAGTTTATTAATTGTCTTTCTAACGGATTTAAGATATCTGATTGTCCAACTCACTCCAGAACTCCTCGCTACTTACGATTTCGTCTTCTCCTTTCTGCAATCGTTCAAGCTTGTGCTCTGCAAGATAAACATCTTCCAAATCATCTAAATGTTCGATAATGATCTGTTTGATATAAAATGCTTTGGATCGACCAGTTTCATGAGCTAAATTATCCAGTCTTTGCTCATATTCTTTCGGCAATCTTATAGATGTTGGCATGTTAAACTCCTTCATTGAATACTTGTATTCAAAAATATATAAAAATGGATAAAAAGTCAACCTACTGGGGTCAAAAACATAACTAAATTAATGCAAAATCCACATAACGTGCCTTATCTATAGTAGTCCTGATCCCGCTGATTACCTCGCAATAGAAATGCTAGTCTCCACAAAATATGGCAAAAATCTTTGTTATTGTAAATTGTTGGTGGAAAATTTGGCATGTTCCTGGTTTAGAAGTCCGGCATATGGGGCCTAGAATTCATATTCCTCACATATACAAGGATTGGACTACTATAGAGAATAGGACTTATGTAGCGAGTTTAGTTATGTTACTAGTTTTTTTCACAGTAAAATGCTAAAAATGAACCAAAAGGCAAGTGTTGTGGAAGTGTGTGTTCCAATGTCTGAGCTATTACACTGCCCCCGGGGAAAAATACAGCTGTTCCCCATCGAATTCTGGCAGGATATGGATCGAGTAGACGCATCCACTTGCGGACTCGGGAAACGCTATCCCACCTGGCTCCCTTATAGCCTCCACTGCCTGCCTTGCGCAGATACAACAGGCTGCTACGGTTCAAGAGCCCGAGCAGGATACCGCGTTTGCTTATCCGCCACATTTCTTTCAAAGCCGGTTCGGGTTTAGAAACAAAGCAAAGGCTGGTCACTGCCGCTGCATAATCAAAACTCAAGTCTCCGAAGGGTAGATTTTCTGCTTCACCGCGTACAAAACTGATATCACTGTATTTGTTCCGGGCATATTGGAGCATATCGAGATCCGGTTCCAGGCCCAATACCTGAAATCCGTGCTCGGCAAAGCAGCCGGTAAAGTGTCCGGTACCGGCCCCTACATCGAGAAGGCTGGCTCCGGAAACAGGCCCAAGCAGACTGAGCATCAACTTAGTTTCCCTGTGGCTGATCCAGCTTCCCCTGGAAGAATGGTTCCAGGCATCGTAGGTGGCAGGGTGCATTGCAGTATCTCGCTTTACGATAAAGAGGCAAAAATCTTGCCCTGACTCTAACCATCAATAGGGCCATATGGAACATTGATCCATGTTGTAGAATCTTTGTTTGAGCCACTCCTCGTAGCTCAAGACATCATCCGTATATACCGGGGCCTGCATTAATGCGGACACCAATTCCAAATCCTTGAGCAGTACAGGGGCCTCTTCCTTTCCCAGCAATACATCCTTGGCCTCGTTCACAAGGGCGGCAAAACGAGTAGCATTGGGATCATCCCGGTTCTTGTCAGGATGGTACATGGTCATCATCCGATAGTAACCGTACTGGATTTCCGGCTTCGAGGCCGATGTATCCACTCCCAGGACCCGGGA
>CAJXKR010000316.1 GCA_913055815.1 uncultured Desulfohalobiaceae bacterium
GCGGCATTCAACCTGGGAGCCAAACTGAAACCCACCGCCCCGCTGTCCACGTTGGAAGTGGGTGGCAAATCGCTTATTTCCTTCAGGGCAAATATACCCGGACGCTTGGCTTCCTTGAGCAACAACAGGCCGTTTTTCACCATTATCCTGTTTTCCCGAGTCAAATTTACCATATCCGCAATACTACCCAGTGCCACCAGATCCAGATACTGCCTTATATCGAAGGAGCCGGAACAAATTTCCTTGTTCAGGGCAGCCATTAATAAAAATATCACTCCCACTCCTGCCACATTGGGATAAGGACAGTCATTGAGCATGGGATCCACAATCGCGTCCGCCTTGGGAAGGGAGTTTCCGGGAATATGGTGATCGGTGACAATGGTGGTCATGCCTATTCCACGCGCCTTTTCCACTTCCTCAATGTTGGCGATGCCGCAATCCACTGTCAACAGAACATCTGCTCCTGCTTGCGCCAATTTTTCAATACCGGCAATGTTTAAACCATAACCCTCTTCGGTACGGTTGGGAATGTAACTTACTGCATTGCAGCCGCACTGCCTCAAGAAATGCACTGCCAGAGCAGTTGAAGTCAGGCCGTCCACATCGTAGTCTCCCCACACGGCAATTTTTTTATTGTCACGTACAGCTGAGGCCAACAGTCCCGCAGCGGGCCAAATCTCCTTCCACTCCTCCAAGGGGGATAAATGGCGAAGTCCAGGAGCCAAAAACACATCCATTTCTTCCAAGCTATTAAATCCCCTGTACCAAAGGAGTCTCACAAGAAAACGGGAAATTTTCAATGTTTCCGACCATTGACTCAACTCATTAGGTTCTCGGCCGCATTTGGCAGGGAAGAAACTCCAATTACATTTCAAGCAAACACTCCCTTTTATCTCCTTTCTCCATGGCTTGCACTATGCATATCCCTTTTTCTTCAAATACTTCATAAACTTTTGTCCCAATTCAAAATCCGGATTTAAATCCAATGCCTTGTTCAAATGCGAGACCGTATTTTTTATATCTCCTTTTTCCATATACACCCTGGCTATGTTGTAATATAGATGCTCATCTTCCTGGGTTAGCTCTAATGCCCGGTTGTAGTACTCCAAACACTGGTCCAGCATCTCGTTCTTGCGCAGGCTTATTCCAAAGTCGTTAAACAAATGTTTGTGTTCGGTTTCAAAGGCTGCATCCAACTTGACCAATCTTTGAAATATATCATCTGCCTTGTCTTTTTCCCCCCTGTCCAGATAGGATAGTCCAATTCCAAAATTGGCCCTGATGTTTTCTTCATCGACCTTCAGTGCATTGGAATATTCGAATTCCGCGCTAAAAGGCTCTCCCTGTTTCCTGTGCCTGTCTCCCCTGGCTACTTTCTTCTGGACTTCCCGAATCTTGGGATAAACCGTATGGGTATAAAATTCCGGTTCCGGAGAATAGGATTCCAGTAATTCATCCTTGGAGATAAAGCTTTTGGGTCCGGAAGGTACATAGTTCTTATTCAGTATTTGGAGCTCTATTTGACCGTCATCCAATTCCCTGGCCATCCAATAATTCTTCTGGATGGTCTTCCTCTGCGTTGTCCCTGTTCCCACCTTGGACACATTTTTTGTGGAGAAGACTCCTTTTATTTTTTCCCTGTCATCCATGGACTTTTTTAACGCGTCCGAATTTTGTTCAGATCCGGAAGCCTGATTGTTTTCCCCGGATGAATTCCGGTTATTGTTTTCAGACATCATCCCCCCATTTAAACCTTTATTTTACCAACCAATAAAATCACGAAGCTTGTGGCCATGATTTTACTTTAACAACAAACCCCAAAGCCCAGAAATACTAGCAAACAATCCCCGCAGGAGCATCTTACCAATTATTCAAAAGCCTTTTTAAGTCATCCTTATGGTAATAGGTTTTACTCTTTTCAGCAATATATATGGAACGCAATTTATCGTAGGCCTGTTCCAAATCCTGATTTGTTATGCAATAGTCGAACTCCTCGGCAGCTTGCAACTCCTCCTTGGCTTTGTCCAGGCGCTTCTGAATCTCTTCCTGGCTGTCTGTACCCCTTCCCTGTATACGCTGCTCAAGGACTTGTTTCCCTGGAGGCAAAACAAAGATGAGCACCCGGTTCTGCATGTTTCTACTTAACTGCCTGGCTCCTTGTATGTCTATATCGAACAGGACATCGATACCCTGATCGGTTATCCTGGATATCTCCTCGTAGGGAGTACCGTAGTAGTTGGAATGGACCTCTGCCCATTCCGCAAAAAAATCTTTCCTAACCAAATCCAGGAATTCTTCCTGTTCCACAAAGTAATACTCCCGTCCCTGTTTTTCACCTGCTCTGGGACTGCGGGTAGTATAGGACAAGGAAAAATTAAAGTTGCCGAATTCCTGGAGCATTTTCCGGATAAGAGTGCTCTTGCCGGTTCCGGACGGTGCACAGATTATGAACAAGAGCCCGGAGGTATTATCACGCATTTGCATCTCCTTTTTCTGAATACCTGTGACCTATTGTTTCCGCTTGAAGGGCGGAAAGAAACACGTGATTGGAATCAGTGATAATAAGCGACCTTGTTTTGCGTCCCTGGGTAGCATCCACCAGCCTCCCCTCCTGCCTGGCGTCCTCTCTCAACCTGCGCATAGGGGAAGAATTGGGATTCACAATTCCTATAACCCGGGTAATGACAACATAATTCCCAAAACCTATATTTAATAAATTTTTCAAGGACATACACAGCTACTCCAAATTTTGTACTTGTTCCCTGCATTTTTCCAATTCAGACTTGACATTGACCGTGAGGCGACTCACTTCAGTATCCTGTGCCTTGTTCCCGCAAGTGTTTATTTCCCTGAAACATTCCTGTAGTAGAAAATCCAGGTTCCTGCCCCCGGATTCATCAGATTCCAAATATTCGAAAAGGGTATTTATGTGAGTCCGCAATCTGGTAACCTCTTCGGAGATATCCAACTTGTCCGCCATCAAGGCAAATTCCTGGAGCATCCTGTCCTGGCTGATTGCATCCTCCT
>CAJXKR010000317.1 GCA_913055815.1 uncultured Desulfohalobiaceae bacterium
TCATCGTTGAAATCCTGGTTGTTTTGAAACTGTACAGTTGTCCTAAAATACCCGTAACTACTAAACTCGGAAGCAAAACTGATTCCCGCGGTTGCCACTAAAAAGCAGCAAATCACCATTAAAGTCAATAAACGTTTCATAACCTTCCTCTCCTTCTTCAATTTTTGTGTTAAAAACTGGTTTACCATTACCCCTTAAGAATTAACAATATTTGAATATATTATTAAGCAACCTGTCAAACTAACTGTTTTTTTGTATTTTTTGTTCTAGTTGGGTGTCAAGCAATTTCTATTTTTTTTCAGTATGTTTTCCAACCAAGAGAATTTAATGAATACATATTTAGGGATTATTTTATTCACAATTTCTAGTTAAGCTATTATTCAAGTAGTTGTCAATAGTGATTTTGCACAAAAGGCTGATGTTTTTTGCTTAATATGAAAGATGCGAAGGTTGATTGCAAGATTGCACGGTTTTTTATAAATCATTAAGTATTTATCCCTGTCCTACTAAAGCAAGTAGTGGATTTTGATTTGAAAAAAGGATTGCTTGAGAATAAGATTTGTTTGTATTATTATTAACATCTTGAAATAACAATGTTTTTTAATATAATTTTGTTTGATTTGAATAAAAAGTTGTCAAGTCGAAACTAATTTGCTAAAAATAATCAAATTTCAAGCATGCAGATAATTATTAGGATTCCTTTTCTCAAGGATATCAGGAAAGTTCGTGAGTATTTGCCAAGGAGTGAAATTTGTAATTTGAAATATATCAATAGCTTGATTGAAACCCAGTATCTATGCTAAATCTATCAAAATAGTTGACAAGATAGAAACAATTGCTGATATTTGCAATATAGGGCGGAAGAATCTGCAAAAAGCTTTCCTTGACAATATGTAAGTAATACAAGATGATTGTGCTTACAGGATTTGCATGCTGATTCTATATATCCTGTAGATAATGCACGCAATCAAACAGTTGTTGTTATATCGGTAGTTAGGGGAATTTATAATAATTAATTTTTAACTGTTTAAAATTCAAGGAGGAGGTTTATGTTCAGTAAAAAGACATTGGTTTCAATAATGGCGGTGGTGTCATTGTGTCTGTTGTGCTTTGGAATGATTTCTTGTTCAGATCAAAAATCCGGAGAAAGCGAAGAGACGTCAATGAAAAAACCTGGTAAAGGTGTGACGGTACAGCCGGCAAGGGCAACCTGGACTTCCGGATTTTTCCTGGAGGCTTTGGTTAGTCAGGGAATGGAACAGTTGGGTTATGAAGTAAAAGATCCCAAGAAATTGTCTGTTCCCATGTTCTATCAATCCGTAGTTACAGGCGAGGTTGATATGTGGGCCAATGGCTGGTTTCCGCTTCACAATGAGCAACTTCCGGATGATTTTAACAAAAAGGCCAGGATAGTGGGTAACATCGTGGACAACGGCGCTATCCAGGGATACCTGGTTTCCAAGGAACACGCAGAGAAATACGACATTACTTCCATTAACGACTTTAAGCGGGACGAAGTCCAGGAGGCATTCGATGCCAACGGCGACGGCAAGGCGGATCTGGTTGCCTGTCCTCCGGGATGGGGTTGTGAAAAGGTTATCTCCCATCACATGAAGGATGAATACTACGGGATGAAGAATTTCATCAACCCGATCAAGGCCAACTATTCCGCCAGCATGGCAGACGCTATTTCCAGGTACAAGGAAGGCAAGCCTGTTTTCTTCTATACCTGGACACCGAACTGGACTATTCAAAAGTTGGTGCCTGGCGAGGATGTGGTATGGATAAAC
The DNA here is from genome assembly GCA_913055815.1 of uncultured Desulfohalobiaceae bacterium. Classification (GTDB taxonomy): domain Bacteria; phylum Desulfobacterota; class Desulfovibrionia; order Desulfovibrionales; family Desulfothermaceae; genus CAJXKR01. The sequence goes on from CAJXKR010000317.1 coordinate 1,791, forward strand.
GTTCCCGAAATCAAGCCCACTCCCGCCCAGGAAGGACTTGATGATGCCATGGTTGCGGAAGACATCAAGGGTGCTGTGTCTAGCCCCATCAAGTTCGGCTTTGTTGCCAACGATATTAGTACCGTTGGAAACAAGCAATTCTTGAAGAACAATCCGGCAGCAGAAAAATTCATGTCCATGGTCAAGGTTCCCTTGAAGGAAATCAATGCCCAGAACGCCAAAATGCAGGACGGCGAGGACAGCCAGGAGGATATAGAAAGACACGCCAAAAACTGGATCAAGGATAACCAGAAACAATGGGATAAATGGTTGAATGCAGCAAGAGAGGCGGCAGCTTCATCCAATTAATTTGATATCACGTTCATAAGTAAAAAAGCCCGGTTTTCATACCGGGCTTTTTTTTGACCCTGGATCAAGGATCTTGATTTTACGGATTTGACTTGGTTACGTGATTATGTGGATCTCGCCGCTTCCTGGTCGAGATTTCCAAGTGGTTATTTAGGAATAAGGGCCTAAAGTCTGCTATTCAACTATTAACAGCTTGCCCTCGCAACAGAAGTTTCGTTGGCAAGATTGTCCATTGCTCGAGCTTGGTTGTGCCCGGCAGGGGATGAGAGGACCTGATTCCAGGTGAAATCCCGGGAATCGTCATCTATAAATCCTCTTCTCGAGGCTGCTGGTTCCAGAAGTGCTTCTTTTCGCCTTGAAAGGTGTCTTCAGAAGGTTCTTCCCATATATCCGGGACTTCCGAATCCGGAGATATGCTTATTTCAGTGTTTCCATCCTGGTTTCCGATCAAAAAGCTGACCGGTTCCTTTTCCTTTTTGGCCTTGGGAGTGAACTTTAATATGAATCTTGCAGCTTTTTTTATTGTATCGTTGTCCCATGTATGCATCAGTTGCCTGCCAATGGCAATTGGTCCGGGGATATGGGCGGGTTTGAAAACCAGGTCCCGGGGCTGAACCAATTCCAGAAGATGGGTATTGTCTTGACTGTTCCTGCCGATTACCAGCCAATGGCTATTGTACCAGAACTGTCTGCCTATTTTGCTAAGTTCAAAATCGTTCTTTCCCGGAGCCTGTAGATGCCTTAAAACGTAGAAAAAGCGTTTGGAAGTTTGGGGATCTGTCAAAAGACAACCGCCCCCTGGAGTGGGAATTTCCTGGATATCAAATTTGTCTGCGAGTTCCAGTTGCCTTTTGCGGCTGCG
>CAJXKR010000318.1 GCA_913055815.1 uncultured Desulfohalobiaceae bacterium
ATGAAATCCTGTTTGAATAGTTTGCAGTATTTGTCTTTCAACTTCTTTTCAATGTTTTCGCAATGATTGAGTCCAAAATTGGGTAGCCAGATTTGTTCATTTTTGTGTTGAATATTTAAGGCGGTTTTCTTGAAGTCCTCCAGTGTATTTATGTCCTTCAAAAGTTCGCCGCTGAGGGTCGGGATGCCGGAATATTCCTTTTTGAATTGATTTATGGTGGAAAGATTAATAGCGAACGACCAGGTCAAGAATCCGCAAATAGTAAGAGTTAAGGTTCCCCAGGCAGCAATCTTTATTACCTTCAATCTGTTCTTCCATTGGCGTGCTCTCTGGGTCAGGGTATATATCTTTCTGTCTGAAGGAAGGATCTTCGAGAAGAAATCGTAAAGGAAGTAGCTTTTTTCCGTGGTCTGCCTCTTTGCATTGGCTCCGGAGTGGGGAGCGTGCTCTGTGAAATGTGAATAGGGCAGGCCTGCCTGGATTGCGCTGCTAAAATAGATACCCCTTAAATGCGGTTCCTCCTTGTACACGGTTTTGTCAAATGCGGTTTGGACAAACCTGGAAAGACCGCTTTTCAGTATGGAAAATTCTTCCGGGAACAGGAGTGCTTCCGGCGGAACCTCGCCACTTCCTGTCGTGCCGGAAAATCTTAGACGGTATTCCCCCATGCTCTCGTCAAGGATTTGAAATGTCTCATCCACTACTTGCAGGGCATCCCGGTTATCCTCCTTGTTCAGATATCCAAGAGCCTGGTTTTGAGCCCGCTGGGGCAGGAATTCACAAAACTCCCTCATGCCGTGGATCAAATCGCATTTGGTTACCATGACATAGACGGGAAACTTTGCTCCCAGGGACTGCATCAGCTCTTCAATGCGGATCCTGATCCTTTGTCCTTCGTCTTCGATTTTATCAGGAGTGGAACTTAGCAGATTTTCTGCTGATACCGATATGATCAAACCGTTCAAGGGTTCTTTCTTCCTGTATTTCGCAAGTTTTGAAAGAAAGAGCCTCCATTCGTCCCGATCCGTGGTTTCATCCGGATGGATGGCATATCTGCCAGCAGTATCGATAAAAATCGCATGTTCAAAAAACCACCAATCGCAGTTCCTGGTACCGGAAACCCCGGATACCTTCGGGGCGGGGCCGAACTTGGAACTCAACCCGGAATTGTGGATTGCGGTGGTTTTGCCGGAGCCGCTTTCGCCTATGATCATATACCATGGCAATACATACAAAGGATTCCCGTGGTATCTCAGGTTGGACTTTTTCAGGCTTGATACCGCTTCTTTCCAGCGTTGGGACAACTCTTCCGAGACCTGCTTGTCGTACTGGTCCGCATCCTCCCTGTCTTGTTCCAGTATTCCGTTGATGAACTTCTTTTCCCGCCGCCTTATCCAAATTGATCGAACAATCAGGAATAAAAGGACTATGCTCAGGCAGGCCAGTGAAAACAAAACTCCCGCCATGGGTGTGGCGCCAATTAATACAGCAATGATAACTGGAACAAAAAAAGCCACCACTAACAACAACGATATTCCCAGGATCTTGAAAAATTTTTTCATTACGGGCGGCTCCAATAGTTACAAGCGATTAAACTGTTGTTTTGTCAGGCACTGTTCAGGATATATCTGTAGAGCATGAACAAGCTACCGATTAAAATCAAAGGGCCGAAGGTTATTAATGCCGATGAAAAGGTCATTTCAAATCTTTTTGGTTTTGAATTCGCAGTGTTTAAGTTTGCATCCGGATAGGAGCCCCTGAAAAGTACTTGGTTCGTCTCGGATGACAAACTATCAGCCGTGCCGGTAAGTCTTTTTATGTTTTTGGCAATAATATGCTCGCGCGCACGTTGATCTTCTTCAGAGTCTCCGTATTTACCCCGGAAGCCGCAGAGAAGGCAAAGGCAATACACCTCGCGGACTTCGTTTTGTTCCGGTTCCAGTTGGTTCAGCCGTTCATAGAACTTCGTACCCCCGGCGCTGGTTTTGTAATACTGTTTTTGCAGCAGGTTCTTGCGCCATTTTTGTTTTCCCGACCAAGTGGATTGCATCATGGTTTCATCTATCCAGGCCAGTACGGCAAACTGTGCAAACTCGAACTCCTCGCGGGAAAATCCGTGCTCCTTGCACAAGGTTTGGTTTTTTTCAATCAGTCCCTCAATTTCTTGCCGCACCTTCTCTATTGAAAGGTCCTTATTGGCAAATTCCCTCTTGAGGTAGGAAATATATGCTATCAATTCCATGAAACAGTGACACAGGCGCATGCTATTTTCTCCTGACCACCATTATTTCCAGGCCCACGTCCTCCGGGGGTTCGCTCCAGTAAAGGCCGAGAGCTTTTTCTTTTTCTATGGCTGCCCATTGTTCGCCGTAACTATCGATATGGAAATAGTAGGAATCACTTCGCCTGGGCAACTCTTGGGGAGGATTAGGCTGATGGGAGAGTGTTACCCCGGGAAGTGCACGTTCTATAAGTGCTGGCAAAACTTTTGTTGCACCCAATACTATTTCGGTCTCCACGGCTTCGAGAATGTTTACGGGATTTTCTTCAGTCCGGATAACGAGGTAGTAGTAGTTGTTGCCGCTAAAGTGTTCCGGTTGTAACTTCGCGGTATAGTAGAGGTCTTCCAGTCCCATGGGAACAACATATTCAGGGCCGGCAGAGATTTCATCCAGCAGATCGGAAACAAGAATAGCAGCGCTGGAAAAGCATTCCCACAAATCGTAATGGTTGTATTCTGGGAGCAAATTGGTATCTTCCGCGTTGTTGCCGAATACATCGATACTTTCTGAAAAAGAGGACAATTCGCCGATAAATTGTCTCACCAAGGAATAGACCTCCCAAGGGGAGACGTTCTGACCCTCCAGCACATGAGATATTGCTGGTATGTAACGGTTGAAGGATCTAAGGGCCAAAAGAAAAACCATGTCCTTGGAACCGAATTCAGCGTTGTGTATTCCCCTTTTGTTTTTATGGGCTTCCAGTTCCCGTCCTTTGG
>CAJXKR010000319.1 GCA_913055815.1 uncultured Desulfohalobiaceae bacterium
AGAACCAATAGCCTGTTTATTCAACAAGTTGAGTACCTTTTCATGCTTCGTTGTGCCCGCCAGGGCATGGGAGTTAAGATGGAAAATGGGGAGAAATTAGATACAAACTCTTATAATATAGTTGCAAAAATTTATTTGCCGGGTCTTTTAAAAACTCCAGAGTCAAAACTCTATAGATAACATGCTATTTTTATTGTTCTTTTTGTTGATTTATAATGAATTGCAATTTGTATCTTTAACTTTATGATTTAATTGTGTTTTATTTTTTATTGTGAACAGACAACAGATAACTTTTAACTGACCAGTTGAAAACAAAATTAATTTTTATCGAATTTCAGCTTGCCAATAGAGAATCATTCTGCTATTTAGGGATTCAAATTTTGTGTTAGGGGGGTAAAGGTTTAATGGAAAATTTAGAACCGAATAACAATAATCTGGAAACAGACAATAGTTACAATGCAGAGATGGAAGTGAACGACTTCGAGTCAGCGTTGGAAAACTACTTGAACATGGATTTCGAGGATCTGGAAGAAGGAAGCATAATTAAAGGGAATGTGGTAAAGATCCGCGATGAGAGTGTACTGGTTGATGTAAATTTTAAATCCGAAGGTGAGATACCCATAGAGGAGTTTCAGGACCGGACTGGTAATACCAATGTAAGTGAAGGGGATGAAGTGGATGTTTTTGTAGTAAACAAAAACGACCTGGAAGGAACAATCTCCCTTTCCCACAAGAGGGCCAAACGCATGCGGGTACTGGATGAACTGGAAGAGTACCAGCAGGAAGAAAAGGACATTGTGGGAACAATCATTCAAAGGATAAAAGGCGGATATACAGTAGAGATCAAAGGGATCGAGGCCTTTTTGCCCGGATCGCATGTCGATCTGAGGCCGGTTCCGGATATGGACGCCCTGGTGGGACAGGACTTTTCCTTTCGTATCTTGAAGATTAATAGGCGCCGCAGCAATGTGATAGTTTCCAGGCGCATCATCCTGGAAGAAGAGCGTGAAAAGCAGAGAAGCAGCTTGCTGCAGAATATCGAGGAAGGAAGCACAGTTACAGGCAAAGTAAAAAATATCACCGATTACGGTGTATTTATCGATTTGGGCGGACTGGACGGACTTTTGCATATTACCGATATGTCTTGGAAGCGGATAAGGCACCCCAGGGAAATGGTGCAATTAGGGGACGAATTGGAACTGAAAGTGATCAGCTACGATGAACAGGACCAGAAGGTTTCCCTAGGGCTGAAGCAATTAGTTCCCAATCCCTGGGAGAATATATTGGAAAAATATCCCGAGGGAGAGAAATTCACCGGAAAGGTAACCAATTTGGTAGACTATGGGGCATTCGTGGAATTGGAGCCCGGAGTTGAAGGATTGGTGCATGTTTCCGAGATGTCCTGGACCAGGAAGTTGAGGCATCCTTCCCAGATGGTCCAGGTAGGTGACGAAGTAGATGTTGTGATCCTGAGCCTGGATGCTGAAAACAAGCGAATTTCACTGGGGATGAAGCAAGTACAGCCCAATCCCTGGGACGTGGTTTTTGAAAAATATCCCGAGGGCACCATACTGGAGGCCCCGATCAAGAATATTACTGATTTTGGGATATTCATCGGGATTGAAGATGGAATAGACGGGTTGATTCATGTCTCCGATCTTTCCTGGACCAAGAAGATTCACCACCCCAAGGAACTGTACAATGTGGGTGATGAAATACGGGCCAAGGTATTGACTGTGGACAAGGAAAATGAGAAATTTACCCTGGGAATCAAACAGTTGACCGAAGATCCCTGGTTGAAGATCCCGGAGAATTATCCGGAAGGGACCACGGTAAGGGGTAAGATAACCAATGTAACCGAGTTCGGTGTTTTTGTTGAAGTTGAGGACGGAATCGAAGGATTGGTACACCTCTCCGAGCTTAGCAGTGAAAAGATAAACAAGCCCAGTGACTTGTATGAGGTTGACCAGGAAGTCGTGGCCAAGGTGATACGCGTAAGTGCTGACGAGCGTAGATTGGGTCTGTCCATAAAGCAATACCTGGAAGAAGAAGAAAAAAAGAAAATGCAGCAACAAAAACAAGATCAAGAACAGATCGGAAGCAATTTAGGTGACAAAATAAAACAAAAGATGGAAGATGAAGAATAAGTTGGGATTTAGCCAAAAACATCCTTTTATTTTCGGATTTTCCTTGATTATTGCGGCCGTGGTCTTGATATCGTTGACCATGGCCGCTTTTACTTATTTTCTCCAGGATGATGAACTTAACCTCGGTGGGGCAGAGGCTGGTATAGTTAATGTATCCGGCACAATTACCAACTCCGAGAATGTGGTTGCCTGGATCAACAAGTTGTCCCGCAAGGAAGAGATCAAGGGTGTGATTGTCAGGATAAATTCTCCAGGGGGTGTGGTTGCGCCTTCCCAGGAGATATACCAGTCCTTGAAGAGAATCTCCCAGAAAAAGCCGGTAATTGTCTCCATGCAATCGGTGGCGGCTTCTGGAGGCTATTATATAGCCTGTGCAGGAGATACCATAGTTGCCAATCCCGGTAGCATAACCGGGAGTATTGGAGTGAAAGCCGAACTAACCAATATCAAGAAATTGTTAAAAAAGATCGGAGTCAAGAAACAAGCCATAGTCAGCGGGGAGCTTAAAGACGCGGGATCACCTACCAAGGAGCTTACTACGGAAGAGAAGGAATATTTTCAGAAATTGGTTGATAACCTGTATAAACAGTTCAAGACAACTGTAGTAAAAAACCGTGGACTTAGCGAAAATCAGGTGGAAAAGCTGGCTGACGGGCGGGCATTTACAGGAGAGCAAGCCGAGGAGATCGGCCTGGTTGATGTTTTGGGGGGAATGAACGAAGCCAAGGAAGAATTGAAGAAAATGACCGGATTGAGAGGCAAAATCTCTTTTATAGAGGGCCCCAAGAGAGAAAAGTCCTTACTGGAATGGTT
>CAJXKR010000320.1 GCA_913055815.1 uncultured Desulfohalobiaceae bacterium
CACTTACCCGGTCCCAAACGCCCTGCTCTACCTTTTCTCTGATCCGCCGCTGCCTGGGAAATCACCGAGAGGGCCAAAACCGTCCTGCCGTTTCGGTAATGGGTCCTCCTTTCCAGGCCACTGTCAATCACCACGCTAACACCGGGAAGAGTGAGGGAGGTCTCTGCAACATTGGTAGCCAGAATAATCCTGGACTTGTTGGATGAGCGCAGGGCCTGATCCTGAATTTTCTGCTCCACTGAGGCATGCAAAGGTATTATATCCGGCTGCACACCCTTTTTCTCCAAAAAGGATTTCACATCCTGGATTTCCCCCTTTCCAGGCAAAAACACCAGTATGTCCCCATTGTCCTCTACCGGAAGCAACTTTTTTACCGCATCAAAGACCCTCTTTTCCAGATCCTTGACCCTGGGCAGTGAATCCTTTTCAGTATATTGCACTTCCACCGTATAGAGCTTGCTTTGAGCCTGCAACCTGGTACCGCTTAAGTATTTGGCCAAACGGTCCCCTTCCACAGTTGCAGAGGTAAGCACCAATCCCTTGTCGCAGCCTCGCAAAATGGCAGCCAAAAGATCGGTATCCTGGCGGCGCTCGTGGAACTCATCCAAAACAACCGTATCAAACTCCCTGAATCCGCTGGATTTGTACCAGCGCAACGCTATACCCGGGGTAACAAATACTATTTTGCTGTGCTCGCTGTATCTGCCTTCGAAGCGAATGGAAAACCCCACCCCTTCTCCTGGCTGTGTACCATCCAACCTCGCCACATAAGAGGCCAAAGACCGGCAGGGGAGCCTTCGTGGTTCCACAACCAGTACCCTTCCTGTTTCCTTGCACCACAGGGGAAGTCGGGTGGATTTCCCGCAACCCGTCGGGGCCTCCACTACTACCGGGCTCTGTTTCAAGGCCTGAAAAAACTCCTGGTGTATTTCATCTATGGGAACAGCAAGATGCTCGCTTTCAATGTCGTCCTGTTGCATATTTCCGGTGGATGGATTGGAGATACTGTTCATAGAGTTCCTTTTTATCCTGAACAATAGAGTCCGAGGAAACAATCCCTAAACTAATAACCGGTCATTAGTCAAAAGGATTTATTTCTTAGATAAAATTTTTTTGTGGGAAAAATGGGGGTATGTTTGCAGGAATGCCGTATCAGTTCCGCAATAAAAAAAGGGAGATCCAACAAGTTATTATACTATTTATCTAATTTTTTGAAGGTATTGAGTTTCTTACGCACTAATTATGGTGCAGGCATAACAGGATCTATCTCCTGGATAATTCCAACACTACTCCACAAAAGTATAAGATAATTAGCAAACTAAACAGTCTTATTCAAAAATTCACCGGTCATCTGTTCCCTGTTTTCGTTCTGCACATTTCCTTGGCTATTATTGTTTTGTTCCTGCTCATTCCGATTTTCTGTCATATTCTCATTATTACGGTTTTCCGTGCGCATTTGCTCGGTTTGCCTTGCTTCCTGATTCTGTTGGTTTGAATTGGCTCCTACCTGGTTGTTTTGATTGTTGCCGGAATTTTGCTCACTGTTGTTGTTCAAATTTTGAAAATTCTGGTAAACACTTTGTTGGGTCTGTGCTCCACCTACTCCTTCTACCATAAAAACCTCCTATGTATTTTTTATAATATAATACATCTTTAAACCTGTTGCAACCCTTTTAAAGCAAAAAACTTTGAAAAACATATATCCATTTCAATAGTATGCGGATTTGAAAAATCTTTTTTTTCAAACCTTTCTTTCATGGATACTGTAATGCTGAATGCTTACTATTTGGCCTTGCTTGCGGTTTCAATTTCAAGTTTGAAATTGTCTCCACCAATTATTAATACTCACTTATCAGCTTTTTTTACCGTTAACAACTATAGCTATCGGATTGACTGAAAAACAAATATTGCATAACCTGCCAAAAGCAATTGCGAGGTCTAAAATGTAAAAGCCAAATTTCCAAGGTGTTATTTATGATAGATGTTTCCAAAATCGATTATTCCATACTGGATCGCCCGGAAGTACTGCAAGCCATTTTTCATCCCAGAACTGACATATCGTCCGGTGGCGATAATAATGCCCCGGAAATTTCCGTCCCTGTGGAAAACGGAGAAACTGTGGGTAGCAAATTCCACCTGGCAAAAAATAGTTATCCGAACATATTGTATTTCCACGGTAACGGAGAAATAGTCTCGGATTACGATGACTTGGGATCTCTATTCAACAAGTTCGAATTGAACTTCTTACCAGTAGATTACCGGGGATACGGGATTTCTAGCGGCGACCCAACTGTAACTGGCATGATGCGTGATTGTCACTACATATTCGAATTCGTGCGCAACTGGCTGAACCAAAATTCCTATACCGGACCTCTGCTGGTTATGGGAAGGTCCCTGGGCAGTGCCTGCGCCCTGGAACTCGCTCACAATTACAGGGAACAAATCGACGCCCTGATTATCGAGAGCGGTTTTGCCAATGCATCCGGACTGCTCGAACTTCTGGGAATTGATCTGCAAGCAATCAACTTCCGGGAAGAAGAAGGATTCAAAAACGTTGACAAAATACAGGGCTTTGACAAACCCTGTCTTGTCATACATGCGGAGAAGGACCATATTATCCCGTTTTCCGACGGACAAAAACTGTATAATGCCTGCCCTTCAAAGGAAAAGGAGATGTTGAAAATCCCGGAGGCGAATCACAACGATATATTCTTTCGAGATTTGGAAGGTTATATAAATGCAGTTAAAAGACTAGCAGATCTGGCCATGTCAAAATCGAATCACTAATTTGTAATTATTGTCCCTCGGGCTAGGATATTGGGATACCGAAACAAACAAAAAGCCAACTGATAGTCTCTGTAGCAAATATGTATTTGTTGGAGTACTAAAATCTCTGGCGCAAAATCAAGGAGAAGCCAAGTCCATGTCACAAAACAAAGAGTCGCGTAACGATATTATAA
>CAJXKR010000321.1 GCA_913055815.1 uncultured Desulfohalobiaceae bacterium
CTGAACAGGATGCCGACTACCTGTTCAACCTGATAGAAAAGTTTGCGGGTTACGGATTCAACAAGTCCCATAGTGCAGCCTATGCCTTTATTTCCTATCAAACCGCCTATATGAAAACGCACTACCCTTCGGAATTCATGGCGGCCATCCTGACCTCGGAAGTCAACAACACGGACAAGCTTTGCAACCATATAAACGCCTGCCGGGATATGGATATCCAGGTATTGAAACCGGATATAAACAAGAGCAGGAAAGAATTCTATGTGCAGGGAGAAAACATAATTTTCGGACTTGCGGGAATAAAGAACCTGGGGGAAGGTGCCATAGACTCGATTCTCGAGGAAAGGGAAAATCACGGACCCTTCAAGAACCTTTTCGACTTTTGTCAAAGGACAAACATGAAAAAGGTAAGCAAGCGCGCCCTGGAAAGCTTGATCAAAAGCGGTGCCATGGACGGATTCGGCACCACCCGCAAAGCACTTTTCCAGGCCATAGACAAGGTGGTCTCAAAATCCCAGAAAAAGAACAAGGAAAAAAACCAGGGTCAATTATCCCTTTTATCCATTGTCCAGGACAAGGAAGACACGGAATCCCCGGCTTGCACGGAAAACGGGGGTATAGGCATACAGTTGGATGAACCTTGTCAAGAGGAATGGTTAGAGCAGGAAAAGCTGCGCTATGAACAGGACGTACTGGGATTTTTCTTGAGCGGCCATCCCCTGCAAAGCCACAGGGAAAAGCTGGAATTCTTCGAGGCCAAATCCATTCAGGATTGCACTGAGCTACCTGCAGAACAGGAAGTTCAACTGGGAATCCTGTTAACAGGTAAAAAAGAGACAGTCACAAAAAAAGGCGAAAAGATGGCCTTTTGCCAGGCAGAAGATACGAGCGGAACTGCGGAAATAATCCTGTTTCCCAAGACCTATCAAAAGATCAAGGACTCTCTGGATTTTGAACAACCATTTCTATGTAACGCCAAGATAGCGGGTGACAACGATTCTTCCCAAAACGAGGAGGAATCAAAACATATAAAAGTAATAGCACAGTCAATTACACCACTTGCAGAGGTGAAGATACCGGAAGATAAGCCCTATCGCCTGCACGTAAACGCAGACAGGGTAAATTCCGACTATTTCCGGGAACTAAAACAAATATTGCATCTGCACCAGGGGACAAATCCGGTACATATGCTCCTATATTTCCAGGACAAAGTTTGCCGCCTGCAACTGGGGCCAAACTATTGTGTCCACCCGGATTCTCAATTTTTTCAGGATCTCAAGAAGTGGCAATCCGGAGAGTGGCAACCGGAAGTAAGGAACTAGACGATCTGGAGTAAAAATCCGGGTCCAGAGGACCAGTTTTTACAAATTGCTAAAAACAAGCACAATAAGAGGACTCGCTGTATGAAACAATCTCTTTATATAATAAAAGTAAGTTCCAAATTCAGTTCTGCACACGCATTACGTCACTATCAGGGGAAATGCGAATCCCTGCACGGACACAATTTCATCGTAGAGGCGGAAGTAGAAGGCAGGGAACTGGATTCCCAAACCGGGCTTTTAATGGATTTCTCGGAATTGAAAGACTACTTGAATTCCATAGTGGAATACCTGGACCACGGGCATTTGAATGAAAAGCCTCCGTTTGATAATATAAATCCTTCCTCGGAGAATATATCCTGTTACATCTACCAGGAACTGCAAAACAAGCTGCAAGACTATCAACTCAGGGTCAGAGCGGTCTCGGTATCTGAAAACGACAACTCCAAAGCTGTATATATGGAACAATAAGATGCGTTTTCTACTCCAAAGGGTGAAAGAGGCAGAAGTTAGAAAGAAAAACTCCTACATTGCCGCCATAGATAAAGGGATACTACTATTTGCAGGATTTTCCTATCAAGATACTGAAAAATTGTTGGATTCCAAACCCTGGCAAAAGATGCTTCAAAAAGTCCCTGAACTTAGGATATTCCCGGACCAGGAGGGAAAATCCAATCAGAGTCTCTATCAGATTCAAGGCGATTTGATGCTGGTGTCCCAATTCACTTTACACGCAGACTGCAAAAAAGGCAGGAGGCCTTCCTATAACCTGGCCTCCTCCCCGGAAATAGCGGAAACTCTTTATAACAGGTTGGTAAACGACATGACCAGCATATGTCCGGCAAAGGTGGAAAGTGGAGTCTTTGGGGCAGAAATGGACATATCTTTTTGTAATTGGGGACCGCTAACAATCATCCTTGACAGTGAAGAGTTTGTCTAAGTATATTTAATTATATATATCTAAAGAGTTCGAAGTTCGAGGTTCTATGTTCGAAGTTTTTGAATCAAAACAATACGTTATGTTACAAGGGAAAAGTACATTCAAATGCGGCATAAAAACTCGTAATTTCAGAAGATTATGTTAGAACTTTTAACTGTCCAGATATATATGAATAACCCGGATAATTATATTTTAAAAGGAAATTAACCGACCTGTATCCGGTTTGGGATTAATATATTAACCCCCATGCCCTAACTGGCACAACGAAGCATGGGCAATCTCGACCCCGTCCCTGCCTTGGCAGGGCGGGACGAGAAAACTTTTTGATCTTAACAACGGAGTGGATGTGATTGAAAAAACTTACCAAGGGCAAGCAACCCCTGGATCAACAAGAAATTTGGCAAAATCAGTAGCCCAATTTTTGAGACAACAATCACTTAATCCGGATATCACATACGATATCGAATTGGCAATTACCGAGGCATGCTCTAATGTGGTCCTGCACGCTTATTCTGGATGCGAATCCCCGGGTGAGGTGGAAGTCACTCTATTTCTGGACTGGGACAAAATAGAGATCAAGATATGTGATTGGGGCAGGCCCTTTCCCGGTCCCACTGAAGAAGTCTTTGAATTCAGTCCTGAAGACGAATCAGGACGTGGAGTCTACATAATTTCCCAACT
>CAJXKR010000322.1 GCA_913055815.1 uncultured Desulfohalobiaceae bacterium
TCAGCACCAGGGAATCAAAAAACGGCAAATACATTTGTGTAACCGCCAAACGCCTGGTAGCTTCCAGCGAGGAAGTAATGGAGGTATATGAGAAAGCCTCCCTGATAGAAGGTATCTATCCATTATAAAGTTTTCATCCGGAAACTGCCCTTTTTTCGGATGGAAACCAGTGCCAGGCACAAACTATCTAATATACCGAATTAATTCAATTTTCAGTCACCCTTAATCACAAAACACGAGGAAATTATGCTCTTTAAACTCATCCTGGCCTTTACTCTGCTTCCCATAGCCGAGATATACCTGTTGATCAAGCTAGGGGGCTTTATCGGGGCCTTTAACACTATTCTCATAGTTATCGTAACTGCTATTGTGGGAGGCTACCTGGCCAGATCCGAAAGCACCAGGACTTTCGCTCAAATCCGTCTGAATTTGGACCAGGGCAAAATCCCCACTGACAACCTCTTGGACGCCCTGCTCATTTTCATTGCCGGGGCAGTCTTACTAACTCCCGGCTTCATAACCGATATCGTGGGTCTGCTCTTGCTTATACCAATAACCCGCAAACACATCAAATCCTTGTTAAGGAAAAAATTCGAACACAAGATCCAGCGCCAATATATCGACATAACTCCTTCGTAGCGGTTCAGTTGTTCATAACCACAAAATTCGCAAAATATATTATTTTTTTAATCACCTTGACTTTCTGAAAAAATTTTCCAGGCTGTTCCAAAAATGGTCATTTTCCTTCAATCTCTAATCACAAGCCCGGAAACAAATTTAAATGAACATCCTTAAAAAATGGTACCAGGACTACTTCAATGATCCCCAGATAATGATACTGCTTTTGATCTGCACTGGAGCGATCCTGATCCTCATGACCATGGGTGAAATGCTGACCCCGGTAATCGTCAGCCTGATTCTGGCCTACCTGCTGGAAGGGCTCGTATACCAGTTGGAACGCACCCACATGCCCAGACTGGCTGCAGTAAGCATAGTATTCATTATCTTCCTGCTGGCCTTCCTATTCCTGTTTCTGCAATTGATCCCGCTTTTATCCAAACAAATCGGGCAATTCGTCCAAGACCTTCCACAAATGATCTCTACCTGGCAATCAGAACTGAAACACTTGCCCAAAAAATATCCCAATCTTGTCTCAGAGGAGCAAATCGAAAGGATCCTGGCCACTGTAAACGATCATTTGGGAAAGTTGGGAGAAAACCTTCTCTCAATTTCCATGGCCTCGGTACGCAGTTTTATAAATATAATCGTTTACATAGTGCTGGTACCCTTGATGGTTTTCTTTTTTCTAAAGGACAAAACAAGGATACTGGAATTCTTCAAGGGATTATTGCCTGATAACATGGACTTGACCAGTAAAATCTGGGAAGAGGTGAATGAAAAGACTGCTAAATTCATCCAGGGCAAAATCTGGGAAATCTTTATAGTCTGGGCTGTTAGCTACATAACCTTCCTGTTACTGGGATTGAAATTCTCCCTGCTCCTCAGCTTCCTGGTGGGCCTGTCGGTTATTGTCCCCTACATAGGAGCCACGCTAATGACCGTACCTGTTGCACTGGTGGCTTTTTTTCAATGGGGTTTGAACGCAGAATTTCTTTATGTAATAATAGCCTATCTAATTATTCAGATCCTGGACGGTAACCTGCTGGTGCCGATCCTTCTTTCCGGCATTGTCAACCTGCATCCGTTGGCCGTGATAATAGGGATCCTGATTTTCGGGGGAATTTGGGGGTTCTGGGGAGTCCTCTTCGCAATCCCGCTGGCTACGGTAGTACATGCCATTATCAAGGCCTGGCCCAAAAAGGGAATGGTAGAAGAAAGCAACGAGCAGAATTGTTAACCCTCATGCACTGGGACACACAACGAGGTATGGCATGATTGTGGAGTAACGGTCTTGTCTTCTGCAATCAGAAACGATATATTTATTTCTATCAATTTCAAAATCTACTAAGCAAGGACAATATATGAAAGACCAATACGGAATCTATTATTACCCCAATCCCAGCAACAAGAGTTTCAAGATGTATGTCAGATCCAACAACGGAGTTGTGGAATTCAGGCTGCACAATGAAAACGATCCCAAGCTGTTTGAAGAACACGACTGGATAACTTATGAAATGGTCAAACAAGCAGCGGCCATGTATGAAAACAAGGGCAACAACCCCTTGAAGATCTACGATTTTGACGTGGCCCTGAATGTCCTGAAGGAACATCAGGAAGTATAATCATTAGTTAGTTTAGAATTGGTCAGTTCGAAGTTCGAACTCCCAAGTTTAGAACAAAGGATTTTAAAAATGCGAATACTTATCCTTGGCGGCACCGGACTAATAGGTAATCACTTGGCTGACCACTTGGGCTCCAGGGGTCACGAACCGCTGCTTTTGCTCCGCGACGAATCCAAAAAAGGCAGACTTCCCCCGAATTGCGATTATATAACCGGGAACCCCCTAAACTCGGGAGATTGGCAGCAAAAAGCCCGTGAAGTGGACGGGATAGTCAATCTAGTGGGCAAAAATATCATGACCCGCTGGACACAGCAGGAAAAAAAGGTAATATTCGACACCCGGATAGAATCCACCAAGAGGGCGGTGGAGGCAATAGGCCTGCTACCTGACAGTGAACAAAAGCCTTTCTTGATAAACACCAGTGCCCTGGGTTACTATCCATTGGACAAGGAAGAGGTACTCACGGAAGAAGATTCCCCGGGAGGCCATTTTCTTGCCAAGGTATGCAAGGCCTGGGAGGAGGAGGCCCAACAGGCGGAAAACTTTGGTGCCAGGGTAGCAAGGACCAGATTCGCTCCAGTCTTAACCCCCAATGGGGGACTGCTTGGCAACGTCCTCCCGGTTTTCAAAAAAGGCCTGGGAGGCAAGTTGGGAACCGGCTTGCAACCTTTCCCCTGGAT
>CAJXKR010000323.1 GCA_913055815.1 uncultured Desulfohalobiaceae bacterium
TTTTCTGTTTTTCTGGATTCCGGCCTTCGCCGGAATGACATTAGTGTAAAAGCGACAAATTATGTGTGACAAAGCACAAGTATATTGATGGAAACCTGGACTTGTCTGTATGGGGTAAAAATTTGGCCGCACTGAAAGCATTCATAAATTCCTGATTCACGTTCAACTCCAAGTAGGTGATCTTGTCCTTGACTTCAAACACTTCTTGTACAACTTCCGGATACTGCAGGCTCATAGTTGCCCCCTCCAGGGAACTGTTTCCCAGTGAGGTGTAGCAATCCAAGGGGATATCAGGAAGCATACCGATAGTAATAGCGGATTTGGGATCTATATAATTGCCGAATGTACCCCCTACATAAAACACGCTGATATCCTGGAAAGTTACCCCTACACTTCCCACCAATGTCTCCAGAATAGTAAACATTGCAGCCTTGGACCTGATCAGGCTGTCTATCTCGGGTTGTCCTATCAAGAGTTCCTCGCCGGTTGCAGATTTTTCTGCCGGCACCAGGATCAAATAAATTATGTCCTCTATTTCCCTGAATGTATCAGGTTGCTTCGCAGGTACGAACTTCCCCCTGAAGTCCAGCAATCCGGCCTTGAAAAGCTGTGCAGTCAAGTCGATCATAGCTGAACCGCAAATTCCCACAGGAGGCAAATCTTCTATGGTATGCAAATCAAAGGCCAGATTCTCGGGATCTATATTCAAGGAATCGATAACACCGGGTGCAGCCTGCATGCCTATATCACTTGCACCTCCTTCCAAAGCCGGACCAGCAGCACCGGCACAAGCGATCATCCAATCCTTGTTACCCAACACTACCTCGGCATTGGTCCCGACATCCACCAAAATTGATATTTCCTCCCTTTTGTGCATCCCGGAATATACTATCCCGGAAAACAAGTCCCCTCCGAAGTAACTCCCTGTATTTGGAAAGCAAAACACCCTTGCCTGCGGAGAAAGTTGCAATCCCAGGTCTCCGGCCTTCAGCAGGTCTATTTCGTTGGCTACCGGTATATAAGGCTCGCGTATCATCCAATAAGGTTCAAAATTCAGAAAGAAATGGGTCATGGCTGTATTGCCGGCCAAGGAAACATTGGTAACATTTTGGGTACTCAATCCAATACTGTCACTCATGGAATGAATGTTCTCATTCAGGTCCCGTATCAATAAATTATGCAAGTAATCCAGGTTGGATTTTGACTGATCGCTCTTGTGTATCCTGGTCAGTATATCCTGTCCGACTTCTGTCTGAGGATTGTCAAAGGAGGATTCGAACAGTGTGTCTTTGGTTTGCAAATCCACTATGCGCAGAACGTATTTTGTGGTCCCCAGATCTATAGCTATGCCCAAGGCTCTGCAGTCGCTGCTTGAATCCACAATCGAGGTCAAAAAACATGTCCCACGGGCCTTGAAATAGGAAACCCGGATATCAAAATTGCTATTCCGCAAGATCCTTGGTAATTGCCTGACAAGTTCCAGATCCAGGGCCATCATCTCCTTGTCCGTTCCCAATGATCTGGACAGGCAGCCAAGCAGCCTGTCTTTATCCGCGGTATTGTCATCTACACTGGGTTCAGGCATGGACATTCCAACCACCCAACCGGGGGTCTCAGTATCATCATTCATAACCAGAGCTCTTTCCTTATTTAGTTTTCAGTTGTTCACTTCTTGAGCTGCTTCGCCATTACACTGTATTAGATTTTGAATCCACAGGTTATTAAATTTCTAGCTTGTACAATTGACTAACTTTTGTGTCTCAATAGAAATGTATGCCAAATATCATCGCTTATCCAGGTGGACACTATCTCGGTATCCTGTTGCAAAAGCATTTCCCGGATCTCTGCAGCACCTCTGGTCATCAAACCGGACAGTATACACCATTTTTTGTATTTAAATCCCGGATCCCGGACTATGCTCCTCATAATATCCAGATGGATATTGGCCAGCAGCAAATCGGTTTGCAGGTGCACATGCTCCTCCCCTTTGGCTTGAATGGTGAGCACGTGATCCCGGAGATTGTTCAAAACAATATTTTTCCTGGTAGTCCTGGCAGCCAGGGGATTGTTGTCAAGTGCCAAAACCTTTTCTGCACCCCACTTGGCTGCAGCCAAACTTAAAATCCCGCTTCCTGCACCGATATCCAGTGCAAAAAACACCTGCTCCCGAGCAAAAACATAATCCATGGCCTCCAGGCAGTCCCGGGTAGTTGCATGATTGCCGGTACCAAAAACCACCCCTGGATCAAAAAACACCTCTTTCCCGGAGTGCTGTTCCAGCTTATCCTGCTTATCCCATAAAGGAACCAATCTCAGGTTACCAACTTCAAAAGTCCCGATCTCTCCTCCCTGCCATTCAAAATACGGAACTTGGTACTCGTCTAGCAGGGATAGTTCGGGCTGCTCTCGCAAAATATGAGCCACACTTCCGGGCGAGGGCTGGGAGAAAAAAAGGAAGGAGTCGCCCTCTTCTTCCCAATCTCCCAAGAAATAGGGAAGGTTGGACAAATTGGATTTAAAAACCCTACCTTGAAAATAGTAAATATATAAAAACTCAGGAGGATGTATTTTATCTGGAGTATCTGTATACAGGTCGAATTGCGTGCGTGAATTCCAGTGTGATGGTAGCATTTTAGGATATAATTTTGTCAAAAAGGGCAAAAGCGGTCTGAACTGCCGGATTGTCCTCTGGCAAATCAAAAGTGGGCTTGCCTTCCAGATCGTATTCCTGGATAGTCTCGTCCTCGTAGATATAACCCAAAAGTTCCAGACCGCTGTCCCGGATAATATTCAACAACTGCTCACTTGGTTCCTGTTTTACGTTGTTCAAGATCAGGTAGATACTTTTTACTCCAATATTCAGGGACTGTGACAATTCGTTTATCCTTTGCGCTGCCTGCAGGCCCCTTCTGG
>CAJXKR010000324.1 GCA_913055815.1 uncultured Desulfohalobiaceae bacterium
TATGTCAATATTTTTGGTTTGTTAGCAGAGTGAACCTAGGAAACAGTGAGGGAAATGTGGGCGTATCGACCTGGTCACCGACCAAGATGACCAATGTATGTTTTACCCAAAGCCTTGAAGTAAATATAATTGTAAAACGGATAGATAAATGAATATATCACAAATCCAAAACAATCTCCATAGGTTGTTTCATCAGGAAGGACATCGCCTGGTTTTCTGGTACGATCCGGAACAAGAATTTCTGGAGTCAATATCGGAGCTTGGACTAGATGATGTCACTGTATTGCAATTAAGTGAATGGGGTTCCTTGGAGTTGAAAATCAAATTGGAAAGGGAGGATACTGAAAGCAAATTTCTTTTGTACGCCCCTTTTGAAGAACCAGCTCCTGAGAAGGATTGGCTCCTGGATATCAAGCTCTACAGTTATACCTTCCAAGCGGATCAGGCATCCATTATTTTGGATGAACTGGGACTTGAACAACATAACCTTAAACCCCACCTCCAGGCCCGCAAACAATTTTTCAGAAGCAAGGACAGGTTGAATCGTCTCAAGAAGTGGGTGGACCCCGGGGATGATGAAGAAGAATTGGATAAAAAGATGCTGGCTGTAGCTGTCCGGGCTGAATATCCTGCTGTCTTTTCCGTGGCCATGAAGGTTCTAAGCGAATATGCTGAAGCTAGGGCTGCAGGAAAAGATAATTCATTAAAATCTTGGGAGGCTATCCAAAAATGCAAGCTTGAACAAACCTTTTGGTGGTTCATGGAAAAGAATTTCGGCTATTCCCGGGAAACACCAGGATTGCAGGATCTGGCTTTGCGTATGCTGGTAACTGACCTGGTCCATAACCTCCCGGATAATCCTCCACAATCAATTGCTCATTTTGTTCTCCCTCAAGGTACAACCACACTTAATATTACAGTATTTTTGTCCCAGTGGCGAAATCATGTCTCTTTCTTTACCAGCTACAATGCCCTGGCTAATTTATTGGAAAAGGAACTTGACTTGGGAACAATACTCGCAGAACACGACGAACATAACCTCCTTGATGTCATGACCTTCCCTATTGTGGAAAAAAGGATTATTACGTCCCTGCGGGATCGGATAATCAAGGGGAACGATATTGAAGCCAATGATTGGCAAGACATATTGCAAAGACGAAAAAATGGGCATTGGGCCGGGAAGGTTGAACAACCTTCAGGGACAAATCTGTACCTATCTTGTTATCAGGCTCTGGAAAAAGCTTTTCAATTATATCAATACCGATGTCGTTACGATGAAGGTTTCAGTTTTGCCCAACCCGGAAAGATGTTTCAGGCATATATTAATGACCTATACCACTTGGATCAGCTCTATCGGCATTTTTGCGAACATGCAGACCAAGCGGAAAGGGAAGGGCTGGATGTCCTGAAAAAACTTCAAGAATATGTAGAAAACTGCTATAATTGGTTCCTGGATCAGATGAGCTTGGCTTGGGACAGTTTTTTGGATGATTCTGAGGACCAAAGTTTCCTTCAAGATTGGTCACTTACAGAATACGAAGTACAAAATCAGCATAATTTCTTTTCCACCTTTATTCAGCCTATCCTGCGACAGACTCCGAAGACCAGGGTCTTCGTCATTGTCAGTGATGCCTTTCGATATGAGGCAGCCCAAGAGCTTTTACAAGAGGTGAACAGCAAATATCGTTTTCAAGGAACAATGAAGAGTATGTTGGGAGTTGTACCCAGTTATACCTCCTTGGGAATGTCCGCCTTGTTGCCACATAATCGACTTCGATTTGGAGAACAACAAAACATTCTGGTTGATGAAAAATCAGCTTCCAATTTGGAACAACGCTCCAAGATCCTTTCTGAGAAAGAGGGCTTGGCGATCTGGGCGGACAAACTCTTTGAGTTAAATAAAGAACAGGGTCGAGAGCTGATAAAACCTTACCGGGTCGTTTATATCTACCATGACCGGATTGACAGTACAGGGGATACAGCCTCCAGTGAGGATAAGGCATTCGAAGCTGTGCGTAAAACTATAGAGGAACTTGATGCCTTGATAAGGCACATTATTAACAACTTAAACGGGACTCATGTTTTTGTTACTGCAGATCACGGATTTGTCTTTTCCGGCCGTGCCCCTCAAGAGCTGGATAAAAGTAAGCTGGATTTGAAGCCCGAGGGAATATTGGAAGCCAAAAAACGATATATTTTGGGAAAAGGCCTGGGAGAAAGTCCTCAGGTTTGGCATGGAGTTACAAAAAACACTGCCGGTACTCAAGATGATATGGAGTTTTGGGTACCCAAGGGGTTGAACCGTTTTCATTTTATGGGGGGATCCAAGTTTATCCATGGCGGAGCATCCCTTCAGGAAATAGTCGTTCCGGTTGTAGCTATTCGAGAAATGAAGGGCAAAGAAGCAATCAAGTCCGAGATTCGCAAGGCCGGAGTTTCTATCTTGGGTAATCCCAAAAAAATTACTTCCACGATTTCCAAATTTCAGTTTATCCAAACCGAAGCAGTTTCAGAGCGGATCAAACCTCGAAATTTATTGGTGTCACTGCGGGATCAGAACGAACTTATCAGCAACGAAGAAAAGATTACGTTTGACAGCCAATCCGAATCCCTGGATGATCGCAAAAAATCCGTCAAATTGACTTTGAAGCAAAAAGACTACGACAATAAAAAAGATTATTTCCTGGTCTTAAGGGATAGTGAAACACAAATAGAATACGAGCGCATTCCGCTCAAAATAGATCTTGCATTTATGGATGAATTTTAGGGTTATTAATTATGACAGAAGATTTAAATAAAGATCTCGATGGGGTATTAAACGATCAATTTGCTGGACGGGTGGTACGAAAGGACCTAACCAAACTGGTCAAGGAAGGGGCCAATGTACCGGTATA
>CAJXKR010000325.1 GCA_913055815.1 uncultured Desulfohalobiaceae bacterium
CGTGCCAGGGAATTTAGTAGTCCAAACCCAGCAAGATACCACGCAATAGAAATGCTAGTCTCCATAAACCATGGCAAAAATCTTCTTTATTGTAAATTGTTGGTTGGAAATTTATTCTAAACTTCTGTATCCGGTATATAGGATATAGAATTAATATTCTCAATGTTAATAGAGATTGATATAAAGACTTATGGACATAACTCCCTGATTCAACTTTTTTTATAAAAACTGGTTATGCATTATTAGCAATTTTTTTCTCTGTACTAGTGCACATAATCAAAACAAACTATCTTCTCTGGACTTGACCATAACTCAGGTTTTGATATCCAAGTATTAATCTAGAAAACAAAATTTCCAATATTCACCTTATAAGTGACTTTAAAGGAGATGCACTATGTACAGCCATCTTTTTTCCCCTTTGACAGTTGGAGGGATTCAACTCACTAACCGTATAGCAATGCCCCCTCTTTATCTGGGGTATGCTAGTGAAGGAGGGACAGTGTCCTCACTTTTACTGGAGCACTATCGCAACATGGCAGCGAGCGGAGCAGCAATGATAACTGTGGAAAACGCTACTGTGGATCATCCCCAGGGAAGTGGATCGAACAGGACGCTTCGGGCAGATACAGACGACAACCTTGACGGGCTAACCAAATTGGCAAAAACAATCAAGAAAAATGGCGCTGTCGCCTGCATTCAAATCAATCACGCAGGAAGGTTTGCCGGTATAGAAGATCCGGTGGCCCCTTCTAAAGTAGATACTTTTGGCAAGACACCGCGTGCCCTTTCCGGGAGTGAAATTGGAAAAATCCGGGACAAATTCGCAGATGCGGCTCTACGAGCCAAAAGAGCGGGATTCGATATGGTGGAATTGCACGGCGGAACCGGATACCTCTTGTCAGAGTTTATCTCCCCGAAAACCAATCTAAGGACTGATGATTACGGAGGACCCTTGGAAAACCGGATACGTTTTCCTCTCGAGGTACTTGAGGCTGTCAAATCCCAGGTAGGGATTTTTCCGGTTGGCTATCGCTTATTAGCGGATGAGTGGCTTCCAGATGGGCTTCATCTTGAGGAATCCAAGACTTTTGCCGACGTCCTGGAGCGGACCGGAGTTGCATATATCTCTGTCATGGGAGGAACATACGAATCATTCAGTCTCCCCGAAATTATACAGAAATCGAAATCCGAAGGATATATGGTGGATCTGGCAGAGGAAATCAAGAAAGGACTTTCCGTTCCGATTATTACCGCTGGACGCATAGCTACAGGCAATGTCGCAGAGAAAACTCTTGCTGAGGACAAAGCGGATATAATCGGCTTGGCCAGGGTACTCTGGGTTGATCCGGAATGGCCACAAAAAGTAAAAGAAGGACGAGAAAATGAGATTATCCACTGTGACCCGGATTGCGAGGATGTTTGCATGCAATTGTTAATGCAGGGAAAGCCTGCCTTCTGTCCACAGTGGTCTACTGAGAAAACCAAGAAACTTAAGGAGCTTTATAAGTAAAAATATAAAATCTCTATTTGCAAACTCAAGGAACTGAAGTAAAGACAAGTACCATAATACAACTCGCAACATAATGTGCCAGGATCTATAGTAGTCCAGCACAATCAAAATATTCAAGCCTATAAATGATATTCTTGGGTCTTTAATAACTTAGACCAACTTTTCTGTAGCCTTGAACTACACTATCTTATTATTCTGACCGGATACATTCCTTTCCAGCACTACAATCAACTCATCCTTGTCCACTGGCTTGGCTATAGAGTCGTCCGAGCCAGCATCCACGAATTTTTTACCGTTAAAGTATAGTCGTATAGCTGAGGCATAAAGCTTTGTTTACTAGTACAATGCAAGAATTCAACTTTTTTGATTTTCTATAAATTCAGCAATGTATTTGATGAGTCTTTCAGCTTTTGAAATCCATGGTAGAACCTGCGATTCTTGAAAATTGACAAAATCCATATAATCGCCCTCTTGTCGTCTTTCAAACAGGTCATTATATATTCGAGCAATGTCTTTAGGAATTTGACCAGTTTTAACATACTGTTTGTTAAAAAGGCTACGTATACCTGAATGCTTAGAAGAGGAAAGCCCGTCGCAAACAAGAAGGGCGGAAACAGCATAAAAACATGCATAATATAGCCGATTGACACAGGCATTCCAACGCTTTTCTCTTGCAAGAACCCTGGCATCTTCCAATGCCTCATCAGCTCTTGACAATCGATAAGAGACTAGTTCCTTATCCCACTCTGTCAAATCCAGACTCCTTCTTGAAGAACACGATGATGAAAAGGCATGACCTTGTACATGCCGCTTTGCCAATCATCACGATTTCGTACAATTGAGGAAACGACTTCTCCAAAGTCCCATTCTAGTTCGTAAAGCCTATGTCGGATACGATCGGTACGTTCTTCGGTTACTGGTCCATCAACTAGGACAATAAAATCCCAATCCGACTCTTCGTCTGCATCGCCACGTGAATGAGAGCCGTAAAGAATAATATCGGCATTAGGCTCTATTTCATGAACCGTTTGTTTAACTTTTTTAAGTAATAAGTCTCGGTCCATTTTTATTCTCCATCATACTTATAAATTTTTAGTACCTTAACAAATTGCTCGTATTGGTTACAAGCAAAAAAATAACATAACTCACAACATAACGTGCCAATATCTATAATAGTCCAAATATTGCAATATGTTAAAGCCTAGAACTCCTAGTCTTCACCAAAGATTGCAGATTTATTTATTTTTGTAAATGTTCTCGTCTTACACTTAACTTTTTGCACTAGATAAGTTTCTTTCCAATATCTGCATAAGTTCCTCATTGTCTACCGGCTTGGCAATATAATCATCCATG
>CAJXKR010000326.1 GCA_913055815.1 uncultured Desulfohalobiaceae bacterium
GAGGTTGATAAAACTTGAACTTTCAAACTTGAAAATTGTTATACAATCTTAAAACATAAATCAGCTTAAAACATAATACACTGATAAAATTGACTATTTAGTTGAGGACAAATTCGCCCTGCTCCATAAATAAATTTGACTTTTAAACAAGGAACTTCATATGATTATCGACGCACATGTACACATTTGCCCTCCGGAAATTCGGCAAGACAGGTCACCTTTCCTGGAGGGAGAACCGGAATTTGCTGCAATTTACAAGGACCCAGGCGCAAAACTGATCGGAGCACGGGAGCTTATCTCCACCATGGACGAACAGGGAGTGGACAAATCCATAGTTTTCGGTTTTCCCTGGAGAAAAAAAGAAAATTTTTCACTGAACAACGATTACGTACTGCAAGCGGCAAACCGCTTTCCGGACCGTTTAATACCCTTTTGCTGTTTGTTCCCTGAACACCCGGAAACCGGAGAAGAGATAGAGAGGTGTCTTACCCGTGGTGCCCAGGGTATCGGAGAATTGGCATTTTATGCCAACGGACTGGACAATGACGCACTGCAATTATTGGAAATCCCGGCCAAATTGGCCAAAGAAGCTCACATCCCCCTACTTTTGCATACCAACGAACCCATAGGGCACATATATCCGGGAAAAAGCCCCATGAGTCTTACTCAACTATACGAGCTAATCAAGAATTACCCTGACACAAAGTGGATTCTTGCCCATCTGGGAGGCGGATTGCCATTTTACGGCTTTATGAAGAAGGAAGTAAGGGAAATCTTGAGCAACTGCTGGTTCGATACAGCAGCCATGCCTTTTTTATATAGACCAGAGGCATTGAGGGCCTTCGCAGATGCCATAGGTGTTGAAAAGTTGCTCTTGGGAACCGACCATCCCCTGCTTCCGCCTAAAAGATACTTCCGGGAAATGGCCCAATCCCTGCTCACTGAGAAAGAAAAAAACGCCATACTGGGCGAGAACAGTTATAAACTACTTTTTGGTTAGAATTAATATATACTGTTAACTGCCTGATTGTATCAAAATGTATTTAAATCGCAAAAAAAGGGGGAAAATATGGCTTCAAGATCAGTAGAACAAATAGTGGACGAACAGGTAAGGACTTGGCAAGCTTCCAAGACCTCAACACCAAAGAAGGAGGAAAAAAAGCCTGTAATCACGGTATCAAGAGAGACCGGCACCGGGGGTCAACTATGGGCCCAGGAACTGGCCAAGTACCTGGGGTTTGACTTTTTTGACCAGGAACTCGTACACAAAATGTCTGAAAACGAAAAGATAAGCGAAAGTCTTATGCGCTCCCTGGATGAAAGGGGAAGCTCCATAATCCAGGAATGGCTAACCGCTTTCAGCGAACACTTTTGGCCTGACCACTACCTCAAACAACTCGTACACGTGGTAGGAACCATCACTCAACACGGGCAAGCAGTGATTGTGGGACGCGGAGCTCAATTCATCATACCAGACGAATCTTGTATCAGTATTCGAGTAGTGGCACCTACTAAATACAAGTTTAAAAATTTGGCCAAGGAACAGGGCATATCCGAAGCAAAAGCAGAGAAGCAGATCACCAAGGAAGACTCTGAACGTAGGGCCTTTATAAGGAAATATTTTTATACCGACATAGCCGATCCACACAATTACGACATTACTCTGAATCTGAAAACTACTTCATTTCAGACTGCAATCAAAAGTATTGCCACAATGGTGGAAGACAAAAAAAGCTAAAACCAAATATAGTTTTTTTCCTTAATCATGAACAAAATCAGACAACTATTGGAATTTTAGAAACCAATACTAAACCAGGGCTTCCACGTAACTGAAGGTGTACTTGTTTGCCTGGATCAATACTGAAACAATTTTATTTATTATAGATTCAAGTAACCCCCCATGCCCTGGAGGGCACAACGAAGCATAAAAGAGTTCTTTTTCTTACACTTACAACATACAACATATAACTTATAACTTATAACTTTTTCATGTTAATCACCTCCGGAGAGGGGAGAAAATTAATACTTGCTGTTGAAGTTATCCAAAATTTACAGTGCAAATTCTCCCCTTTCTCCGGTCCTGATCCTAACAGTCTCCTCAACCGGGAGCACAAAAATCTTACCATCCCCGATTTTACCGGTTCTTGCGGTTTCGCAAATCGTTTCCATAACTTCCTCAACCTGATCGTCACTCACTACCAGTTCAACCTTGATCTTGGGCAAAAAATCAACCACGTATTCAGCCCCCCTGTAAATCTCGGTATGCCCCTTTTGTCTTCCAAAACCTCTTATCTCGGTAATCGATATACCCTTGACACCCAACTCGGTGAGATTCTCCTTAACATCGTCCAACTTGAAAGGCTTTATTACAGCCTCGATCTTTTTCATATCTACCTCCTGTAACCTTGTTACTTGGCAGCATACATTTACTACTTAAGTTAGGCAAATAATTTGTACACCAGTTCCACGGGAATTTTGTCCAACTAGAATAGCGTTTCAATAAAAACTTTACAATTAATATTTCCTTAGCACTATAGCGACAGTTATATTATATGAACTGAATGTTGTTTTTAGTCATCCCGGACCCCGTATCGGAGTACGGGGCAAGCTTTGGTCCGGGCTCCAGTCTTTTTCTGTCTTTCTGGATTCCGGCTTTCGCCGGAATGACGGCAACTTGATGTTGACATAGTGCAATTGTAAATCTTTTAATGAAACGCTATACTATGCAAGTGATTTCATGTTTTTGGACACAAAAAAAGCGGCTTAAGAAAGCCGCTTTTTTTGTGTTAAATAAGTCCTGGCAGCGACCTACTTTCCCACGGATCAAT
>CAJXKR010000327.1 GCA_913055815.1 uncultured Desulfohalobiaceae bacterium
AATAGAATGCAATCCAATGGTATTTATCTGAGTAAGAATGTAGTCGATTTTGCCCTCCGGTAGTGAAAAAGCAGTAATACCCGGAAAAACGATCCAGAGCATTTGCAGCTGAGTTTCTTCTACCCAGGGAATCAGTGGAAAATATCGTTTAGCCCACTACTGTTTGGATCTTTCCGAACTGTACAATACCGATAGGGTAGTCCCTGCAGTTGTCTTTCTTCGCAAGGGCAGCAATCAAACTCAGCTCACATTGGGTGGTGATAGCCTGAACTATCTGGAATTTAGATTCTTGTTTTGCTCCTTGCCTGAACTTCCTTATGAAGAGTATCGTGACAGTGAAAACATAGTAGCTCTTCTCAATCTCCCCAATATGAACTATAAGCTGGAAGATCGCGTGGACGTATATGCTCACGCCCTGCGCGGCCTGAGGGACAAGGAGCCCAGATTGGACAAGTTTGTCAAGTATATTGATTTTATAGATATATATGCTAATTTGGATAAAAAGGAATTGGAACTTTTTTATCAAAAGTATCCAGAGGAAGGTGAAATCATGACTACTTTTGTAGAAAGATATAGAAACGAAGGTAAACAGGAAGGCATGCAGGAAGGTATGCAGAAAGGTGAAGTACAAGTCCTAATCAGACAACTCAGCCAAAAATTTGGTAAAATCCCCGAAGATAAACGCCGCAAGATAGAATCAGCAGATTCTGAAACTCTCCTCAAATGGTCTGAACGAGTGCTAACTGCCAATAGTTTGGATGAAGTGTTGTAAGTAGTTATCAGATATGGAATTGAGGAATTGAGGTATTTAGGGATTAAGGAATTTAGGAAGTTAGGTATTTAGGGATTTAGGAATTAAAGAATTATGAATTGAGGGATTATGAACTATAAAAGATTTGAAGATTTGCCCTGTTGGCAGAAAGCTAGAGAACTGTGTCAAGAAGTTTTTGTTCTTGTTAATCATGGGAATCTAGCCAGGGATTTTAGTCTCAAGGATCAAATATGGAGGTCTTCAGGGTCAGTTATGGACAACACTTGCCCTGTTAAATAGCTTGAGGGTTTTAGCGAGAACACTCTTGCAATCTCGGCTACGAAGTAGCGAGAAAACTATAAAACTGCCTGCAAAATACTTTTTGCAGGCGCGTCTATATAATGGATTATACAATTGGAGGATGAAATGAGCCCTTTAGAAAATAATGCTGAAAAGATAAAAAGAATTTTTGACAGGGGGTAAAAAATGCAAAACCAATTTAATGTTGAGTATCCAAAGAATCTACCGGATCTCCTCCAAGTGACAAAACAGGCATTTGAGGATGAGGCCAAGATGGCAATGGCAGTCAAACTTTTTGAATTGAAGCGGATTTCGTCAGGGATGGCAGCCGAATTGGCCGGATGCAGCAGGGTTGATTTTCTGCTTGGACTACATCGGTTTAACGTGCCGATGATTGACCTTGAAGAAGAAGAACTGTTGTCGGATATAGAAAATGCCTGAAACAGAAACCATTGTCATCAATACAGGACCTTTGATTGCTTTGATAGCCGGTTATGGCGATTTGTCCTTTCTTCCTGGGCCCTTGCTCCTGGGCCCTGGGCCCTACACCCTTAGCCCTAGATCCTTAACCGGGATACGGCTAAAGCAAAGTTCCAGCATTAGACATTTGGTTATTTATTTGCTACAAAGAAAATAAGATAAACTACATGAAAGAGGGGTTGACTATAATTATTAATAGGGAAATCAATTTAGATGATATTAGATGAAGAGTTGTTCTGAACATATATGTGTTAAACTAAAACCTGGAGGCCTTTACATGGAAACCAGAACAGTATCTTTTGAGTTGCCTGTTGGCGTTTTCTCAGCTCTTCGAAAGACGCCAGAATAACTGCAGAAAGATATTCGTATCATTGCAGCAGTAAAATGGTATGAAATGGGTCAAATATCACAAGAAAAAGCTGCTGAGATAGCTGGTTTATGCCGTGAGGATTTTTTGATGGAGTTGTCCAAGTTCAATGTCTCACCTTTTCAGTATACAGCAAATGAACTACTTGAAGAAGCTGGATATGAATAATGTTTTTATATTGAATGCTTCTCCGATTATCTTGCTCGGAAAAGCTGGTCTATTACAAACAGTGGGACCTTTAGCAGAATTGTGGTTACTGCCAGAGGGGGTAGTAACAGAAGTTGAATCCAAGAGACAGATTGCTCCGTACGTTGCTGAACTGGAATATCATTCCAAAGTATCAAGGGAACCTGTACAAGTAACTCATACATTGGTTGCATCCTGGGATTTGGGAAAAGGTGAAAGCGAAGTTTTGACTTTGGCAATGAAAAGGGGAACTAATTCCAGAGCAGTTCTTGATGATCTGCAAGCCAGAAAGTGTGCAAAACTTCTCAATATAGGGTTGATTGGATCTGTAGGTTGTCATGGCCAAACGATTCGGTTTGATAAAAACTGTCAAACCCGAGATAAACAAGCTGATAGAAATAGGTCTTCACATTGATCCTAATTTATTAGCAAAAGTTTATCAAAAGATTGGTGAACAAGAATAGAATTAGCAGTGAGCACTCAAGAACCCCTAGATATTGCCCAATACCGATACCAACTCTTTGGAATTGCCCACGGTAATTTAGATAAAAAGGAATTGGAACTTTTTTATCAAAAGTATCCAGAGGAAGGTGGTATAATGAGTACATTTGTAGAAAGATATAAAAACGAAGGTAGACAGGAAGGTAAACAGGAAGAAGCAGTAGAAATCTTACTTAGATTGTTATACCGTAAATTTGGTGAAATACCCGAAG
>CAJXKR010000328.1 GCA_913055815.1 uncultured Desulfohalobiaceae bacterium
ATCAGGGCGGTGAAAAATGATCAGATATACATAGTTGATGAAAAGATAGTCTCCCGCCCTACCCTGCGTATTTTACTCGGTATCAACGCAATTGGCGGATACTTGTACCCGGATATATTTGATCGCGAGGTGCACAAGCACATAAAAGGCTTGTTAAACGGGTTCTAGTCCGGGATGACAGAGTTGCAATTAACGTACTTATTCTGACCGGCATTTAAAGTATGACATAGCACTAGATTCCGGGAACTAGAAGCCATTGTCCTCTGGAACAAAAAAATTGTGTTTTATGGCAATAATAACAATTTCATCAACTTCTAACAGGATGATAAGATATGCAAGAAGCGAACAATATTAAACCTGGAATATTGTACGGGCTGGGAGTTGGCCCCGGGGATCCGGAACTGATACCTGTAAAGACCGCACGTATTCTGCAGGAAGTGGATATGGTATTCAGTGCATCTTCCACCAAGAACAAGCACAGCTTGGCTACCAACATTGCTTCCAATTACCTGTCCGAGAATACCTGGGTTCGTCTTTTGCCCTTCCCCATGACCAAAAACAGGCGGGAAGCGGAAAAGGCCTGGGAGGAACACAGCCAAAAGATTGTTGACAATCTGGAACAGGGCTACAATGTGGCTTTTCTGACCCTGGGGGATCCTCTGACCTATTCTACCTACGGCTATCTTTTAAAGATTATCAAGAGGGATTATCCACATATACAGATAGAAACAATCCCCGGGATCACTTCCTATCAGGCAGGCGCTGCAGCTGTGAACACCCCGTTGGTGGAGGGCGAGGAAAACCTGCTCCTTTTGTCCGGTGTTGAGGGCGGTCAAGGGCTCAGGAACATAACTGAAAAAGTCGATAACGTGGTGTTTTTAAAGGCATACAAGAATATGCAAGACATAGTGGATACATTGCAAGCAAGCGGACACGGCAAGCACAGTGTGGGAATCCTGCGCTGCGGTTTTCCTGAGGAAGAAATAGTCTGGAACATACAGGAACTAAAAGACAAACCTCCCAAGTACTGGACTATGGTTATCGGTAAACAAAATGGCGAAAACTAGTGAGAAATCCTTTAAAAAAGGACTGTATATATCCGGCGGTATTTCCCTGGGCCTGTTGACAATACTGTTTGTACTGTATCCGGATATCCAGTTCTCCACTCTCAGTAGCAAGCTCTTGATCCCGGTAGGCCGTATTCTGTTCTTAGTCACCCTGGGACTGATAATCGGTGAAATCATCGAATCCACGGGCTGGACAAAATACCTGGCCTTTCTGGCCGGACCCTTGTTCAGGTTCGCCCACCTGGGATACAGATGCTCTGCTGCATTTACTACGGCCTTTTTTTCCGGGATTGCCGCAAACGGCCTTTTGCTCAACTACTACCGCGAGGGGCAGATAAACAAGCAACAGCTCTTCTTGACCAATTTCATGAACCATTTCCCGGCTTTTTTTCTGCACCTGCCCACAACCATATTCATTGTTCTTCCCCTGGCAGGATATGCCGGGGGATTTTATTTGCTCCTGGTCTTTCTGGCGGTTTTGCTGCGCACCCTGCTCATAGTGGCCTACGGCCGCCTGAGATTGCCGGTGCCCAATTCCGGGGATCCGAACGAGGATCAATCCCAGGATTTTGAAAAATACAAAAAGAGATGGCCGGAAGTGTTCCACAGGATCAGAACCAAGACCCCCTTGAGGGCATTAAGGATAATCGAGTACGTAATCCCTATCTATTTGATAGTCTTTTTGTTGGAAGTCTCCGGTGCTTTTGATGCATTGCAGGGCTGGCTCTCCCATACTGCAATAGGTGCAGTTATTCCCCTGGAGTCCCTATCCATGGTGGTTGTGGGATTTCTGGCTGACTACACTTCCGGGTTCGCTACTGCCGGAGCCCTGATCCAGTCCGGCGGTCTGGGATTCCAGCAGGCGGTTTTGGCCCTGGTCATAGGCAATGTGGTGGCCACGCCCCTGAGGGCGATCAGACACCAGCTGCCCAGGTACCTGGGTGTCTACACCCCGAAGCTGGGGACCCAACTGTTGCTCGTGGGCCAGACCCTGAGGGCCGGTAGCCTACTGCTGGTGGGAGGGCTTTATTTTTTGCTTGCTTAATAGTAGTTTTTTATGGTTTAACTATTTAAACTTTGGCAATCTCCACTAGAAAGTAGCGAAACACTAACAATCTAAAACTTTTCATAAAGGAACCAACATGAATTCCAATATAAAATCCGATCCCCAATCCATAGAGGATAGATCCTTTCAGATCATCGAGGAGGAAGTCCCGGAGCCCCGGCCCTTTTCCGGAGCCAAATGGCAGGTTGTGCGCAGGATGATCCACGCCAGCGCGGACTTTGACCTCCTCTCCCTGGTTCATTTCCAGGGAGATGCCATACATAGGGGTGTGGAAGCTTTGCGTGGCGGCTGCAGCATTATTACCGACACACAAATGGTCAAGGCGGGAATTACTTCCACCCGGATGAACAAGTTGGGATGCGAAGTGAAGTGTTTTGTCAGTGACCCGGAGGTGGTGCAAAATGCAAAACAACAGAACCAGACCAGGTCCAAACTCGCTGTGGAAAAGGCAGTCCCGGACCTAAGCGGCGGGATATTCGTGGTTGGAAACGCCCCCACTGCCCTGTATTCGCTATTGGAAACCGTAAACAAGGAAAACCTGCGTCCCGCGCTGGTAGTGGCCATGCCCGTGGGATTCGTGGAGGCTGTGGAATCCAAGGAGGAGATCCTGAAATCCGATCTACCCTGCATCGCGGTCCAGGGACGAAAAGGCG
>CAJXKR010000329.1 GCA_913055815.1 uncultured Desulfohalobiaceae bacterium
TCTGACAATCAAGGTGTAAGGTGGATGATTGCGGATATGGCCACTGATGTGGAAGCAGCCAGGAACTTGTTGTTCAATGCGGCCAGCAAAAAAGACAGAGGGGAACAATGCAGTAAAGAGATCTCCATGGCCAAGCTTTATGCCTCGGAAATGGCCAACCGCGTAACCGCGGACTCCCTGCAGTTGCACGGAGGATATGGCTATACCAAGGAATTTGCCATTGAACGGCTCTATAGGGATGCCAGGGTATTGACCATATACGAGGGCACTTCCCAGATCCAGAAAATCGTAATTGCCAACGAAGTCCTCGGAGACAGCAAGAAAAAGAAAAAGTAATTTCATCCAAAAAAACACCTTTATATTCTCTGGTCAAGGTTTTATAAACCTGAAAGATTCGCTACCTGTTGTGGAACGCGCCTGCAAAAAAGTCGATTTGCAGGCGCAGAGGACAGAATACAGACAACAGAAAACAGAAAAATCAAGAAGTTATAAAACATGACCTCTGACTAAAACCCAGGAATTGTATTTTTTGCAGTCGCGTCTTGTGGGAGAAAACGTAATGCCTTACAGATACTTGTTTATAGTGTTGTGCTTTTGTATGCTTGCAGGATGCGCCAAGCCGCGTATCAAGAATATGGAGGTAACCGCTTACTGTGGTTGCGGAGAGTGCTGCAACTGGGAAAGGGGAAGCTGGGACTACCTGAAACTGGATTTTTGGAACGAATACATAAGTTCCGGCCCCAGGGAAGGAGAGCCCTATTCCGGCCTTACCGCCAGCGGCACCAAACCCAACGAACCTCAACCCGGGCTTTTTTCCAGGGATAGCCTGAAACATCCCTGGATGATACCCTTCAGGATAGTCTTTCCATGGCTAATTCTTCCAGAGCCCGGTACGGTGGCCGCTGATACAGACTATTATCCATTCGGAACCGAAATCTTTGTCCCGGGATACGGCTACGGAGAGATTGAAGACAGGGGGTCGGCAATAAAAGGCCCCAGGAGACTGGATATCTACTACGACGACCACGACGAAGCCCTGGAGTGGGGCAGGGAGGACGTGGACGTGTATTTCTACGATTGAGGCCCCAAATTTATGTTTGCAAAAAGAACAAACTTGCTATAACTTTTTAATTGTAAGTAGTTTGATTATTGAAACAACAGTCTCAAACCATGTATTAAACAGGAGGTAGATTATGGAAAGATATGTATGCAACGTTTGCGGATATGTTTACGATCCTGCGGAAGGAGATCCGGATAACAACATACCTGCAGGAACCAAGTTCGAGGACCTTCCGGATGATTGGAGCTGCCCGGTTTGTGGGGCCAGCAAGGATGAATTCTCCAAGGAATAATACAAACAAGCAATAGTTGCTCCAATAAGAGAGGTTGGCACTGAAAAGTCCCAACCTCTCTTTGATATGAAAGATTTGGATTTAGGTTGCTTATGTGTTTTTACATATGACCTGATCATTTAGCCCACCTATAAAAATTGGAACAAACAAGAATGCAATCCAAATTCTCCTACAAACAACTAAAAAGACAAGTTTCCGAGATCCTGTCCTCGGACAGATGGGAATCCAGGTGGGAAGAACTGGCTGCAGTAAATCCCCAAAAGCTTATAGCCCCTTTGTTCAGTGCCCTTTACTCTTCCGACCCGCGCATCAAGTGGCATGCGGTTTCCTGTTTCGGCCGAACCACCAGTGAACTGGCTTCCTACAACATGGAAAAGGCAAGAATAGTCATGAGGAGATGCATTTGGAACTTGAACGACGAGTCCGGAGGTATTGGTTGGGGATCTCCCGAGGTTATGGCGGAAACAATGACTCATAACCGGCAGCTGGCAAATGAATACCACAAGATACTTTTCTCCTTTATCCAGGACAAGGAGGGAGCAGACAACTTTCTGGAATATCCGCCCTTGAGGAGTGGTGCTTACTGGGGTGTAGCCAGGTTGTCCCAGGTCCTTCCCGATTTTGTACAGGCATTTTCAGATGTTTTAACTAATAGCCTGAAACAGGAACAAAATGCTTATATCCTGGGTTGTACTGCCTTGAGTTTTAATTATATAAACTCGGAAGACAATGAGACAGATGCACTGCTTCGCGATCTTGTCCAGCGCAGCGACGAAATCACCCTGTACTGGAACAGGTCATTCCGGAGCACAAGTTTAAGCGAAATTTCGTCCCTGGCTCTTACAAAAAGAGAACAACCATAAGATCTGCCGGGCTGGCAAGCCTTAGCAGATGATCATTCCCTTTTCTGGTTTATCGTAGTACAGGTTTTACAACGGCTTCAGTCCAACGCTAAACAAAAGGAGAAGGATATGGATGTAGTTTGGTTATCAAGGCTCCAATTCGCCATGGCCACCATGTTCCACTTTATCTTTGTCCCTCTCACCCTGGGGCTCTCCATTCTGGTCGCAATCATGGAGACAAAATACGTACGTTCAGGTGCGGACATTTACAAGCGCATGACCCTATTCTGGGGAAAACTCCTGATAATCAATTTCGTGGTGGGAGTTGTAACCGGCATCACCCTGGAGTTCCAGTTCGGGACCAATTGGTCGGAATATTCAGCCTATGTGGGAGATATATTCGGCTCACTTCTGGCAATCGAAGCAACCGTAACCTTTTTTCTGGAATCCACTTTCCTGGGAGTCTGGATATTCGGCTGGAATCGCCTTTCTCCCAGGCTGCACGCCCTGGCTATCTGGCTGGTGGCTATCGCCTCCAATTTGTCCGCCCTCTGGATCATCCTGGCCAACGGTTTCATGCAGAA
>CAJXKR010000330.1 GCA_913055815.1 uncultured Desulfohalobiaceae bacterium
GTTGGCGAACCTGGTCACTCCCACCACTTGGTCCCACTTGCCCAGTAAATAAACATACTCTGCGATACTGGGAGCAAGAGGGATAAGCCGGTCAACATCCCCTGGAATACTGACCTGTCTGCCCAACTGATCCCGCACCTCGTTTTCTGCCATACTCTGTGTACTGCAAGCAAGACTCAGGAAAACAATAACAAATACAATCACAAAGTTGCAGTTTAGCCTATCCTGAAAACACATTTGTCAATCCCTTTTATGGTCAATTCAGATCCGCATCTTGTCCAGCCCTGGATCAGGGAAAATTTCAGCAGGCAATAAAAGCCCTTGCCCTTGGCAAATAGACTGGGCCAAAAACAGATTTGCCATAAATTGCCCTGGAAAGCAAAGCTAGTTCTTTACGGACAGCAATTCTAATTTTAATTCATCCCAAAATGAATATTATTTTAACACAACAACCTTTAAGCCTTGCCGGGTCAAATAGATCCATGTTGTCACACCAGTAGCTTAATATAAAATTCTCGCTGCTGGAGTTAAATTTTTTAAAATTGCTGCTGTACGGAGACAAAAATCGCAAACATGATTTTTGGTGGTATTTGCTAGTACTTAAGGAATCAGAAGGCTTGGTTTGAAATTTGGATTGGAAACTAAACTGCAGAAAGGCAAACTGTTATTTTATCCGGGCAGCCCGGAAAGACCAGGCTGCCCGAAAAGCAAGGAGTGGATGTTGATTCAATTGAATTCTAGGGCCATTTCTTGATTTGATTACCTTGTTTATCCCTTACGTTTATCTCAATGTTTCCACCGCCGTCCAGGCGATGTGTAGCGCAGGAAATTCACGGGTCGTAAGCCCGGACCGCCATTTCGATCTGGTTCAGGATTGTCTCGTCCACGTGTCCCTCCTGTATGAGGCTCTTTGCAGCCTGATCCACGCTCATGTTGATCGGGGCCAGGTTGTGCGTGGTACCGACAATCATATTCGCCCCGGTTATCAAGCCGTTCTCGTCCGTGGAATAGTCGTGGATAAGAGTACCCCTGGGGGCCTCTACACACCCCACGCCGCGTCCGGCTTTGGGCTCTACCTGGCTGCGTACATCCTCTTTGGTAATCTCCGGATCCTGCAGTATTTCAATAGCACGCTCGCAGGCGTAGACCTCTTCGATCAGCCTAGCCCAGTGATAAAGCAGCGTGGCTTGGGCCGGTCTGCCAAAGCGCTCCCGAAATTCCTGCAACTCTGCATTTGCCTTGGGGGTGGGTATGGAATCCACAACATTCATCCTGGCCAAGCAATTGGATCTATAGATCCCTTTTGGGTCATTCCTGTCCAGGGAGAACCCCTCGCCCCAAGCCTTGGCATAGGGCATTTTTCCGTAGGAGTAAGGCTCCACGTGTTCGGAAATATAGTCTGTATAATCCTGCGGGGAAAACTCGCTAAAGGAGCCATCCGGCTTCATCAGGCGTATATTACCGTCATAGAGATTCATGGCTCCCTGGTTGTTAACCGTGCCTATAAACCCGGTCTTGATGACTCCCAGCGACTCGATGGTATCCATATACTGCGGAAAGACCTCGTTCTTGGCAAAATCCATGGTGTAGAGGGCAAAATCCAACAGTTCCCGCATTTCGGAAAGCATCTGTTTTCTTTCCTCTTCCTGCAATGGCTTGGCGAATCCACCGGTTACACCGGCCACCGGGTGAATAGCCTTCCCTGCAAAATTCTCCATGAGCATCTTGGCCTTGCTCCTCATCTTGACCACTTTTTTGGCCAACTCCGGATTGGACTTGGCTATACCGATAACGTTCCTTACCTCGTAGTCGCTACCCGGTCCAATCACAAAATCCGCGGCTGCCAGAAAAAAGAAGTGCAAGAGCTTGTCCTCTGCATGGGATATCGTATGCATGAGTTCCCGCAATTTCTGTCCAGTACCCGGGACCTGGGCTCCGAAACATGCATCCACCGCCTTGTTGGATGCCAAGTGATGGTGCCAGGGACAAATACCGCAAATGCGGTTTACAATCCTGGGCAATTCCTCAGCCGGCTTTCCTTCCACGAACTTTTCAAAGCCGCGCAATGACATGATATTTACTCTTGAATCCTGCACCTCTCCGTAATCGTCCAGGTTTATGTCTATGGAGGCATGTCCCTCGATCCTGGTAAGAGGTGATATGTTAATGGTCTGTGTCATATATCCTCCGGTTAAAGACCTTTATTTTGCAATAGATTGTGTGCTCCGGCAAAACGAAGTAGGGAGGTCAATTCATCCATTCCTTCGAATTCAATGCCATTGGAAGTTAAGGCATTCAGCATATCCAAAAGGGGATTCCCGTCGAACTTAACCGGCCCGTAACATCCCCTGCAGGGAACCCGGGCAGATATACAACGCGGAATTTTCTTGTCTCCCCCGCATCCGGCCTTTGTCACTGGCCCCATGCACAGAACCCCCTGTTCAAGCAGACAACGCATCTCGTCCAAGGGCTCACTGGGCTCGTAAACCGGTGTTTGCAAAAATCGCCTTAACTCTCTGACTTGCCCTTTGCCCTTTCTTATTGTCGGACAAACGTCGCAAACGCTCTTGCCGGACAAATCCGGCATACCTCCCTGGACAAGAGAAATCAGGGAGGAATAGACTTGGTCCGGATGAGGTGGACATCCCGGCATGCATATATCCACACTTATCTTTTCATCCAGGGCATAACAGCGGTCCAAAAGTTC
>CAJXKR010000331.1 GCA_913055815.1 uncultured Desulfohalobiaceae bacterium
ATGATTCTTACATCGACCTTTATAGTCTTGCTGGATCCAACCCTTTCAAATTCCTTGGTTTCCAGAACCCTTAACAACTTTAGCTGAATACGGTGAGAAATTTCCCCGATTTCATCCAAAAAAAGCGTCCCATTGTGCGCAGCCTCGAATCTGCCCAACTTATCCTTGTGTGCTCCGGTAAAAGCACCTCGTACGTGTCCGAACAATTCACTGTCCAGCAGATCTTCCGAAAGGGCGGAGCAATTCACTTTGCATAAAGGTTGTGAAGATCTTGATCCTGAAAAGTGCAGTGCTTCCACGACATTTTCTTTACCAGTACCGCTTTCGCCCGTAACAAGGACTGTAGTATCCACTTCAGCCAAATGACGAATCAAGGTGTAAATCTTCTGCATGGGCTGACTCTTGCCCAGAATATTGCGAAATTGTTGGCGTTCCTGTATCTGACCTTCCAGTTTTTCTTGATGGGAAATGTTCTTGATAATCAGGGTGGCCCCGTGCAACACCCCCCTCTCATCCTGCATAGGAGAGGCAGTAACCAGGAGCACCTTTTTGGAGGATTCGCAAAATGGGCACTCCACGCGCTTGTTATAATACGGCTTGTTATTTTCCAGCGCCTTTTCCAGGAATTGAATACAATGATCCCCTTTACCGCTACTTTTGAATTCATGAATAGTCTTTCCACATTTTACATGCTTGCCTAAAGGACACATTTGTTCCATTGCCCTGTTGAACTCCATTACTTCAAACTTCTCGTTAACATTGATCAATCCATCAGGCAGACTGTCGAGAATAGTTTCCAGCTGATGGCGATAACGCTCGTTGTCTGCTAAAGTCCGCTCCAACATTTGTTGGTAGAGCCTTTTCTCCTCTCTTAAATATTTCTCTTTAAAAGCCTTGTTTATTGCTTCTCCCAAGAGATTCAAATCGTCCAGGGTCTTGATAACATAATTATCCGCTCCGTACCGCATTGCCTGGATAACGTCTTTTACCTCCACGGCATCGGATATGACCAGTACCGGCGTGTTGGAATCATCCTCTTTTATCTTGTTTAAGATTTGAAACCCATCCACACCGGTTAAATCCCAATCCAAAAGAATGAGCTGAGGTTGATTTTGCTGGTATATCTGCAGTCCCTCCTCTCCGGTAGCTGCATAAAAGACATTATATCCTTTATCCTCCAGATAGGATCCGATAACTTGTTTACTCTCCGAATCATCTTCTATATAAAGAATAGTAGGAATAGTGGACATAAACTGATTCCTTTTCTAATCGAATTGCCCGTTAGCTAAAACAGTGTTAATCTGATTTTTCAAATTAATTGTCATTTGTTTAACTCTATCCAAAAAGGGATAGATATCCGTCCATTTTTTATTATATTACTATATTACTCACATTTTGTTGTAAAGTCTTTGAACATGAATAAATAACATATCCAAATAACAAGTAAATGCCTTCAAACAACTATAGGCTGAACATTTGTCACATCAACCCTTCAAACAAGGATTCATTGACAAATAATATTTTTTTTCACTATCATTACATTCGTTAATCATTTATAAAAATACCTTTTTACTTCAGTGTGATTTTTGGTATTGCAAATCTTTAAAAAATGTTCCTTACAAGGAGGTATACCATGGTACAATCCATTGCAGATAAAAGAGATGTGGAGTTTGCTTTACATGAACAGTTTGAAGCGGAAAAGCTTTCTCAATACGAACAATTCAGCGAGTTCAATGCAAAGACTGTGGATTTGATAATTAGCGAAGCTAGGAACTTGGCTGTAAAAGAACTTCTACCCACCCGAAGAGCTGGAGATGAAAAGGGCTGCAGTCTGGAAAACGGTGAGGTGAAGGTACCGGAAGATTTTCACCGGGGCTACAATCTGTACAGAGAGGGTGAATGGATAGCTATGGCTGAAGATCCTGAATGGGGAGGTCAGGGAATGCCGCTCCTAGTTGCCCAGGCCGCCAGTGACTACCTGATCGGGGCAAACTATGCCCTGAATATTTTTGTCGGACTCACGCAGGGAGCAGCGCGGCTTATAGAAAATTTCGGCACCGAGGAACAAAAGAAGATGTTCCTGCAAAAGATGTATTCCGGCCAGTGGGCCGGAACCATGCTCTTAACCGAGCCCGAGGCTGGTTCGGACGTGGGAGCCCTTACTACAACTGCTGTTAAAAATTCCGACGGGACTTATTCACTCTCAGGGAGCAAAATATTTATTTCCGGAGGTGATCAGGATATTACAGAAAATATTATCCATCCAGTCTTGGCCAGGATAGAGGGAGCACCTCCCGGAACCGAGGGCATCTCACTTTTCATTGTTCCCAAGATATGGGTAAACCAGGATGGTACGACGGGAGAACCCAACGACATTATCTGCACCGGGCTGGAAGACAAAATGGGGTTGCACGGCAGTCCCACATGTCAATTAAGCCTTGGCAGCAAGGGAGAATGCCGGGGCCTTTTGCTTGGAGAGGAAAATAAGGGCATGCGGGAAATGTTTTTGATGATGAACGAGGCAAGGCTCCTTGTGGGGATGCAGGGATTCGGATGCGCCACCTCGGCTTACCTGGAAGCACTGAATTACGCCAAGGAACGCAGACAGGGACGTCATATCCAGAAAGCCAGGGACAAGTCCGCTCCCCAGGTGCCCATAATTCAGCATCCGGATGTACGGCGCATGCTTATGCTTATGAA
>CAJXKR010000332.1 GCA_913055815.1 uncultured Desulfohalobiaceae bacterium
ATAGACAAGGGATTGAAAAAAGCCCTGTTTTTAAGCGGCCACTCTCCGAACATCATGATTATAGCACACAGGGCCACTAACAGGATGATCCTGGCACATTTCCTCTATCGCAGGATCGAAGACGTACCCTACATCTTTGTCCCCCAGGACAGATACTACCATATAATCTCTACACAACAGAAAAAGATGTTCGAACTGAAAAATTTCTTCAAGTAATCAAATCCAGTCCGGATCAAGGCAGTTTTTGGTGTTTCTCCAGATATAGCAAAAACTTGGTTGTTCCTGGATTTCACGGAGCATAAAATCGCTAACAGCAAGCTTTTGGCAGTTATTTGTCTGACAGCATTTCTTGTGCTGCATGGACCACATTTTCCACCGAAAAACCCATATATTCAAACAAATCCCCTTTTGGAGCCGATGAACCGAAACGATCCAGCCCGATCACCTTGCCTCTTGCACCTACATACTTGTACCACAGTCCAGAAGCACCAGCTTCCACCGCCAGCCTGTTTTCAACTTCCCCTGGCAGGACATGGGACCTGTATTCAGGACTTTGGGAATCAAAAACCTCGGTACATGGCATGGAAACAACCCTTACCCCGTATCCTTTTTGTTGCAATTCCTTTTCCGCACGCACTACCAATCCCACTTCCGCACCAGTGGCCAGGAGTATAACGTCAGGGGAATCTTCCGAATCCCTTAAGATATAA
The DNA here is from genome assembly GCA_913055815.1 of uncultured Desulfohalobiaceae bacterium. GTDB lineage: Bacteria > Desulfobacterota > Desulfovibrionia > Desulfovibrionales > Desulfothermaceae > CAJXKR01. The sequence continues at coordinate 711 of CAJXKR010000332.1, forward strand.
CCGCCTTTCTCTATACCCTTGATTTCCTCCTCTGACCTAGTCTGAAATTGCACATTCTGTCTTGAAAGCGCAAGGACCGTGGGATGGTTCCTGTTTTGGATCGCCCTTTTCCAGGCCACTGCACACTCCACTGAATCACAGGGCCTCCATACTTCCATGTTCGGGATCAGCCTTAGAGAAGACAACTGTTCTATGGGCTGATGGGTGGGACCGTCCTCTCCCACTCCTATGGAATCGTGGGTAAAAACGTAAATACACCCCAGCTCCATCAATGCGGACATACGCAATGCATTCCTGGCATAATCCGAAAAGATCAGAAAAGTTCCTCCATAGGGAATAAATCCACTGTGCAGTTCAATGCCGTTCATTATAGCCGCCATGGCGAATTCCCTTACCCCGTAGTAAATGTAGTTTCCTCCGCAACTATCCGGAGTCAGGGGCAGGGAATCGGACCACAAGGTCTTGTTCGATCCGCTCAAGTCTGCGGAACCTCCTATCAATTCCGGGAGATCGTTAGCGGTCTTGTCCAGCACCTTTTTGGAGATTTTCCTGGTAGCGGAGGAACTCTCTTCAGCCTGCATCTGTTTAATCACTTCATCTGAAACTTGGCAAATATCCCGCGGCAGCTTCCCGGAAACCCTCCTTTTGAACTCCGCAGCCAATTCTGGATATTCAGCTTCGTATCCCCTGAACATCTCTTCCCACTGTTGTTGGATATCAGCACCATTTGTCCTGGCGTCCCAGGCACTGTATATCTCTTGCGGTATTTCAAAAGGGGGATGATCCCAGTTCAAATTCTCCCTTACCGCTGCAATCTCCTCTTCACCCAAAGGAGCCCCGTGGGACTCGTGGCTTCCCTCGAATTTCAAAGACCCATAAGCGATCTTGGTTCTGCAGCAAATCAGACTGGGTCTATCCCGGACTTCCCTGGCACGTTGAATTGCGTCCCGCACTTCTTCCGCGTCATGACCATTTACATCCTTGATTACATGCCAGTCATAACTTTCGAAACGCGCAGTCGTGTCCTCTGTAAACCAGCCTTCAACACAGCCATCTATGGAAATACTGTTAGCATCGTACAAGACTATCAGCTTACCCAGTTTCAATGTACCGGCCAAGGACGCAGCCTCGTGGGAAATCCCCTCCATCAGGCAGCCGTCTCCCACAAATGCATACGTATGGTGATCCACGATCTTGTATTTATCCTTATTGAACTTCTCGGCAAGAATTTTTTCCGCTACTGCCATTCCCACTGCATTGGCAAAGCCCTGCCCCAGAGGGCCGGTGGTAGTCTCTACTCCGGGTGTTACATGAACTTCCGGATGTCCGGGTGTCCTGGAATGTAATTGCCTGAAGCCCTTAAGGTCCTCCACGGTCAATCCATAACCGGTCAAATGGAGCAATGAGTACAAAAGCATGGAGGCATGCCCGTTGGAGAGTACGAATCTGTCCCTGTCAGGCCAATTGGGATCCGAAGGATTGTGTTTCAAAAAATCGTTCCAAAGGGTTTCGGCCATATCTGCCATCCCCATAGGCGCACCCGGATGCCCGGAACCAGCCCGCTCTATGGCGTCGATACTCAAAAAACGAATTGCATTTGCTAATTCACTTCGGGAAGGCATTTTTCCTCCTAGCTTGACAGTTAAAGTTTCTGTAACTTCTCAATTAACTCTTTAGCCCTTGACGAAGAATACAAATCAAGAATAGTATCAGTTGCTCGATTGAAAGAACTCTTTTCAATTTCCGGATTACTTTTTCCTGTACTTCTTCTGGATAAAAGTAGTTTCGCTCTAAGTCAACTTTTTTTATTACAAGCAAATTCCCGGATTAATCACGGAGATAGCTTTTGCATCTCCAAGCCGTTTGGGAGATTTTGCCAGAGATAGTCTAGTGTCTTGTCATACTTTAAATGTCGGTCAGAATAAGCACGTTAATTGCAATTCTGTCATCCCGGACCCCGTAT
>CAJXKR010000333.1 GCA_913055815.1 uncultured Desulfohalobiaceae bacterium
TGATAGTTTCCCACTGTTCTAAAAAAGCTGAGTTTTTTCGATGGCCAAGTGGGTGCAGGGTGGGAAGGCGCGGTTACTAGGATGATCCGCGAGTCAGAAGACCTGCCTGGGTATGTTTTGAGGTGAGCCTACGCGGCAAGGGCCCCTCAGTGGATCACGAGGATAAAAACGGGATATCCCCGGATCGAAGTATATTCGGTCCGGGGATTTTTTTTGGTTGGTACTCAAATTTTAAACCGGAGAGGATCAATGTTTCGCAAATTGCTGGCTCTTACGATTCTGTTCGCCTTGTTGCCGGGCCTGTCCCTGGCGACAAAAGTGTCTTTGCTGGTACACGAGTCTGATACCTATGCAGTGCAAAAGGCTTTAAGTGGTTTGAAGCTTCCAGAGGATATCAAAGTAAACACTTTTCATTCGATCGAGAATATAAAAAATGATTCAGGAAAACTGGAGTATATTTCGGATTCCGAAATAATACTCCTGGATGTAATGGGCTCCAAATACAGCGAGTTCTTGCTGGAAAACCTGGATCCCGGATCCAAGCAGGTATATGCACTCAATAGCGGAAGGGACAACCAAAAGCTCAGGAAGCAGGGTATATTGTTCGACACTGACGTCCGGTCCTATTTCAGGTACAAGTCTGTACAAAACCTGCAAAACATGATCCGGAGGGCGTTGCACAAGTCCCTGCAGCGGGAGATAAGCTTCAAGGAGCCGGTAAAGAGGCCGGATACAGGGATTTATCATCCGGACAGCAAGAAGGTGTTTACGGAATATTCCGATTATCTGCAGTGGTACAAGGATTCAGGGAAGTATAAACAAGACCGGCCCTGGATCGGGGTGTTGCTGTATTCTTCCTGTTTAACCCCGGGAAAGCGGGCCGCCTACGAGTATTGCCTGCAAAGCCTGGAACGCGCCGGATTCAATCTGCTTGCCTGTTACGGATACAGGAACACCGAGCAGGTAATGGATTCCTACCTGTCTGATCAGAAGGAAGAGGCCAGGATCGGGGCCCTGCTTTCCTTTTCCCTGAAATTCCAGTCCGCGGGAAATCCAAGGGTGAAAAAAGCGCTTTCGGAATTGAACGTCCCTGTTATCAATGCGATCAAGCTGTTTTTCAATACTGCCAGGGAGTGGCAAGAGGATCCCCGGGGAATAGTCCCTTCCGGTGTGGTGACCAACATAGCAAATCCCGAGGTCTCCGGATTGATCGAACCCACTGTGCTCATGGGCAAGAAAAGGGTCAGGGAGCCGGAATTGGGGGATGTGTACAAGACAGTGCCTATCAAGGACAACTGGCAGCATCTGCTGCAGCGCCTGAAAAAATGGGTGCAATAACGGCGGGATCAACACTTCCACCATCCTTTACCTGCTGGGAATGAAGCCGGTTCGGGACGATGCGGGACGCATAACCGGCACCAGGGTGATTCCGGGTAAAAAACTGGACCGGCCCAGGATAGACGTACTTGTAAATCCCTCAGGCTTGTTTCGGGACCTGTTCCCCAATATGCTCCAGATGCTGGACAAGGCGGTGCAAAAGGCAATGGTGCAAGAGGATATCCGCAACCTGTTGCGCGAGAACAGCCGGGATATGCAAAAGGATTTGGTGGAATCCGGAATGGACAAACAAAAGGCGGAAAAGATGTCCAGGGTCAGGATATTTACCGCCAAGCCGGGAAGTTACGGTACGGGTGTCGCGGAAATGGCCGGCAACTCCGGGGCTTGGAATTCCAGCAGCCAAGTTGTGAATACCTACGAGAACAGGCAGGGGTATGCCTATGGACAGGGGATGTGGGGTGAATCAGCCAAGCATGTCTTCCGGGAAAATTTATCCGGGGTAGACGCAGCAGTGCACTCCAGGTCCTCCAATCTCTACGGTACCATGGATAACGACGACGTGTTCCAATACCTGGGTGGTATGACCATGGCGGTGAAACAGGAGAGCGGAGAGAGCCCGGACACCGTGATCACCATGAACAGGGACCCGGAAAAGGCGGAGGTGAAAGATGCGGGAGAGGTGATAGGCAAGGAGCTTCGCAGCCGCTACTTGAACCCGGAATGGATACAGGGGATGCAAGGGGAGGGCTACGCCGGGGCCAGGGAAATGAACAACTTCGTGGAGTACATGTGGGGATGGCAGGTGACGACCCCGGAGGAGATAGACGATTCCAAATGGAAACAGACCTACCAGGTCTATGTTAAAGACAAGTACGGCCAGGATATCAAGGAGTTCATGAACGAAAACAACCCCTGGGCTTACAATTCCATCACCGCCCGCATGCTGGAGTCCGTACGCAAGGGATACTGGGATGCCGGGGAGAAGGTGAAAAAGAAACTGGCCAGCGAGTATGCGTTGAATGTTGTGAACAAGGGAGTGGCCTGCTGCGATCATACCTGCAACAATCCCATGCTTAACCAGATGGTGGTGAATATTGTCTCCATGCCCGGTGTGATGTCTCAGAGTACAGTGCAGGAGTTCAAGCAGACGGTGAGAAAGTCCGCTGGTAAGAAGCTCGGCAAGCAGGTCTCGGAGAGAAGGGAACTGCTCGAAGAACTCGCTAAAGGCAGAAGGAAATCCGCACCAGGGAAGCAAAAGCCCCAAAAGAGCAAAAAGCGTTCTTCCGGGGATTCCCCTGAGAAAAAGAGATCCCAGGGTGAGAAAGACAAAAAG
>CAJXKR010000334.1 GCA_913055815.1 uncultured Desulfohalobiaceae bacterium
GGTGCGGAATATGTGGTTGTAGTAGCAGAACCAACTCCCTTCGGGATGCACGACCTCAAGTTAACCGTGGAATTGCTCCGCAAGCTCGACTATCAGTTTGGAGTAGTGATCAACCGTGGAGGCATGGGAGATGATGCCTTGAACAACTATCTTGAAAAGGAAGATATTCCGTTATTGGCTACATTACCACACAGCCGGGAAGCAGCCCGGACATATTCAGAAGGGAAACTGCTTATAAACTCACTTACGGATTTCGAGGACAGATTCGCCGGTATTTGGGAAAATATTTGCAGTAGGACGGCCACTACTGCCTGATTGAAAGAAAAGATAGACAGACAACTACAAGAATAAAGGACAAGGATATGAATGAAATAGTAGTTATAAGCGGAAAAGGCGGTACCGGAAAGACTACAATAACAGCCAGTCTTGCCGGTATTGTACCTTCCCAGGTCCTTGCGGATTGCGATGTTGATGCTGCAGACATGCATTTGGTAACTCAACCGGAAATAGAGAGGACTCACGAATTCTACAGTGGTGAACTGCCGGAGATAGACCCGGATACGTGCAGTCAATGTGGAACATGCAGGGATTACTGTAGATTCGGGGCTATTAGCGAGGACTTGCAAATAAAAAAGGAACAATGCGAGGGTTGTGCCCTATGTTATCATGTGTGCCCCGAAGGAGCGATTCAAATGCATCCGCGCCTGTGCGGATATTGGTATGAATCCAGGACCAGGTTTGGTCCCATGGCACATGCTACACTAGGAACCGGGGAAGAAAACTCCGGAAAATTGGTAACTACCGTACGTCAGGCCGCACATAACACAGCCGAGAAAGAGGGATACCAAAATGTGTTGGTGGATGGCTCGCCCGGTATTGGATGTCCGGTTATAGCCTCTTTGACCAACGCATCTCTGGCGGTTATAGTCGGCGAACCCACTGTTTCCGCTATAGGCGACTTGAAAAGGGTTTGTGAATTGACTGAATTTTTCGATATTCCAACCTTGAGTATAATAAACAAGTCGGATATAAACGAGGATCTGGTTTCGGAAATAGAGCAATTTTGCAGGCAAAAGGATATACCTATAGCAGGCAAACTCCCGTATGACCCTGTTTTTACCCAGGCCCAACTTCAGGGGAAGACTGTTTTTGAATACGATCCCGAGGGTCAGGGAAAAGTGCTAGAACAAATTTGGTCCAACATTGAAAAGAAATTATTAAAAAATTGACGGAGGTATTATAAATCATGAGTAACAATTCCTGTAATTCTTGCGGAGACTCTAATTCTCAGCAATGCGGCGGCGGCCAGGATGAAAAACAGCAAAAGGTGCAGCAAAACTTACAAAGGATAAAGAATAAAATTGTAGTACTTTCAGGCAAAGGTGGAGTGGGTAAGAGCAGCGTTTCCACGAATATAGCAGTTGGTTTGGCAAATGAAGGCTATAAAGTGGGACTAATGGATGTGGACGTGCACGGTCCCAGCATTCCGAGATTACTTAACCTTGCGGAAGCACATCCAACTGCCAGCGACCAGGCACTGGATCCTATTCAATGGAGCCAGAACCTTTCTGTCATGTCTATAGGTTTTATGCTGCCCAGCAAAAACGATTCGGTTATATGGCGCGGACCCATCAAGATGGGCCTGATTCAGCAATTTATAGGTGAAGTAAACTGGGGGGATCTGGATTACCTGATAGTGGACTGTCCTCCTGGTACCGGAGATGAACCGATTTCTGTTATGCAACTGATAGGCACCGATGCCTTGGCCACCATTGTCACAACTCCCCAGGGACTGGCAGTGGACGACGTGCGCAGATCGATCAATTTTTGCAACCATACCGGGAATGCCATACTCGGTATTATCGAAAACATGAGTGGATTTGTATGCCCGCATTGCAACCAGGAAGTGGACGTATTCAATACCGGGGGCGGAGAAAGGCTTGCCCAGGAAACCGGGGTCTCCTTTCTGGGAAGGGTTCCCTTGGATCCCCAGATTGTTCAAGCCGGTGATGCCGGAGTAACTTTACTGACTACAGATCCGGAAAACAAATCTTCAAAAGCAATTCATTCCGTTGTTCAAAATATCCGGGATCTGGTAGGTAAAACAAAACCCGGGACGGATTCCACTTCCAGTGAAAAAAACGACAATCCCGGCAACCAAAATGGAAAGACCAAGGTGGCCATACCGGTGGAGCAAGGTCAACTTTGCATGCATTTCGGACATTGCGAACAATTCGCCCTGCTAGATATTGACGAGGCAGAGAAAAACATTGAAAAGGTTGAATATTTGAATCCTCCTCCGCACGAGCCCGGAGTTTTGCCCAAATGGATCTCGGAGCAGGGAGCGGATTTGATAATAGCCGGGGGAATAGGCATGAAGGCCCAGAACCATTTCCAGGAATACGGTGTGCAAGTAATTACTGGAGCACAGACAGCAACACCCGAGGACATAGCCAAACAATACCTGGAGGGCTCCTTGTTGGTGGGAGAAAATGCCTGCAATCACTAATTGTAATATTTGCATCCCTTCACCATGGCCCAGGAACCTGTGAAGGGGTGCTAAAATTCACTCCTGAAGGAGCAATAATATGTCGGATACCAAGATCAGCGTGCTCTGTGAAAATACTGCCGGCGGAGT
>CAJXKR010000335.1 GCA_913055815.1 uncultured Desulfohalobiaceae bacterium
TGGACACAGTTGATTTTGGATCAGTGGGACAAGGGTGCACGCAAGTGGTGGGAGATTGGTCCCAAGAAGGTCCTGACCAATCTGGTTAAAAATATACTGCGCGACAGCGAAAAGAGTTGGGAAGTGGAGACTGTGGGTTCTCTGGAAGATATAAACAAGCTGGGACTGGAGACAGGATAATAAGTATGCGAGCAAAGAATTATATACGAGAAGCGCTTTACCAGGTGGTTGAGGATTTGGGGCTCTCCTGGTCGGAAAAGATATCGGTGGAAAGGCCCAAAGAGGACAAGTTCGGGGACATGGCTACCAATGCGGCCATGGTGCTGGCCAAGACTGCGGGTGAAAAACCCTTTGATTTGGCGGAGAACATAAAGCAGCAGGTTCTTGCAAGCTATGCCCAGATAGAAAATATCGAAGTCGCTGGACCCGGGTTCTTGAATTTTTTCTTTTATCCCGGTTTTTGGCAGCAGACCTGTTTTGATGTCCTGCAAGGGGAAGAAAGCTATGGAAGCCTGAATTACGGGCAAGATAACAGCGTGTTAATAGAATACGTGTCAGCCAATCCCACCGGACCCTTGCACATCGGTCACGGCAGGGGAGCGGCTGTGGGTGACAGCTTGTCCCGGATTTTGAGGTTTGCCGGATACGATGTCAAGACTGAATACTATGTAAACGATGTGGGCAGGCAGGTCTTCATACTGGGCAAATCAGTCTGGGTTCGTTACCAGCAATTGCTGGAAATGGACGCTGCTCTGGATGAGCAATCCTATAAAGGTGATTACATCTGGGAGATAGCAAAGCAAGTACTACGCCTCTACGGCCGGGATTTGCTCAGGGAGGAGGAGTCCAGAGCCATAGAGATTTGCAGGGACATTGCCCTGGAGTACATTTTGGGGGGTATAAAGCGGGATTTACAGGAATTCCGGACCCAGCACGAGAATTGGTTTTCCGAGCAGGAACTGGTGGAAAAAAAATTAGTAAATGAATCTCTGGATTTTTTGACCCAGAAGGGGTATGCCTACGAGCAGGAAGGTGCTTTATGGTTCAAGTCCTCAAGCTTGGGAGATGACAAGGACAGGGTGCTCAGAAAATCGGACTGTGAACTTACATATTTTGCTTCTGATGTGGCTTATCACAAGGAAAAATTCCAGCGCGGCTTTGACATGTTGATAGATGTCTGGGGAGCTGACCATCACGGATATGTGCCCAGGATAAAGGCTGCAGTGCAGGCGATGGGATATGCAAAAGAATCTTTACAGATGATTCTGATTCAATTAGTTAATTTGGTCAGAAACGGTGAATACGTATCCATGTCAACCCGGGAGGGGGATTTTGAAACCCTTTCTGATGTGTGTGCCGAGGTTGGTGTTGATGCAGCCAGGTTTATCTTCCTGAGCAGAAAAAGCGACAGCCATTTGGATTTTGACTTGGATCTCCTGAAAAGGAAAAGCATGGACAATCCGGTTTATTATGTGCAATACGCATATGCCAGGATATGTTCCGTGTATAAAAAGGCAGAGGAGAGGGGTGTGGCTTTGGATGCCGCTACTCCGGAAATCTTGGCTTGTTTGAACACCAGGGAGGACATGGAATTGTTAAAGTCCATGGAGCGTTTTCCGGAAGTAGTAGAGGCTGCTGCCAAGAATTTGAGTCCGCATTTTATTACTTATTACTTGCAAGATTTGGCCGGAATGTTACATAGGTACTACAATAAACACCAGGTATTAAATACAGGTGATCTCAGTCTGGAACAGGCAAGGATGTATATGATGCTATGTGTTGCCAGGGTTCTTGGTAACGGCTTGACTTTGTTGGGAGTGAGTGCCCCGGAAACCATGTAGATGATTATATTATCTTGACAGTGAAAAATTCTAAGATAATCCTCTGCAATTATGAGTTTATATTGCACTTGAAGGTGCTTGATCCCTTGTAATATAACATGCTGTGTTGACTGAAAAACCTCGGGCAATCTTGTCCGGAGGTGCAAGAACATGAACTTCGAACTCTTTAGATATTATGACTAACAAGAAGAATTCCACAAAGAAAAATCCCAAAAAATTTAACCTTTCCTTGAGTGTCCCGGGGTTGATTTTTTCTTCGGTCTTTCTTTTATTGGTATTGGTTTGGGCCTTTATTTTGGGGGTAATAGTAGGAAGGGGCTACCATCCGCAGTCAATTATGAATAGTGGAGAGAGGCGAACAACTTCACAAAAACAGGGCAACAAGACACTGAGTTCCAGGGAAAACAAAGTGTTGAAACCCGAGGAACTGGGATTTTATGATTCACTGCAGGAGAAAGCGGAATCTGACAGTGCCTCGGAAAAGGATTCCACCCGAGTGGCCAAGGAAAAGCAGAGTGCAAGAAATGATGTATCCGGGTCAAGGAAGGAATCCTTGGGTAGCAAGGAAAAAAGGCCCCGGAAGTTTGTATATACTTATCAAGTGGGGGCTTTTAGAGAAAAATCCACGGCTGACAGGTTGCGAAGAAAGATAAACAGGGCAGGGTTTGATACTATATTAAAAAAAGTACACAAAGATAACAAAATATGGTACAGGACATTTGTTACTTTTAAAGGCAGTCC
>CAJXKR010000336.1 GCA_913055815.1 uncultured Desulfohalobiaceae bacterium
ATCTAGCAAGATCCGTTCCTTGTAGTTCCTCCAAAGCCAAAGTTCGTTCGGGCTTATGGAATCCTGCTGCAAAAAATGTTGTTCAATCTGCTGTAACCGAGAATTTAAATCCTCAAGTATTGCATTCTGATTTTGATAGTCATTTTCCGCACGTGCAAGATTAATTCTTGCCTGCTCTTCCATCTGGGACCTGTAGTCCAGTATATTCTGCATGGAAAACCTAAATGGTGTCGGCATAGTTTATCCAGTATAAATCAGTTTAAAACAATTGACAACTATCTTGAACAAGACAATAATCCCTTTGCATATATCGGACCAGTTATGTATGCTTCTACTATTCAAGTAGTCATGCCCGTACATTCATTGTGCTCAAAATCAAACAAACCGGAGTTGCTATGGCAATCGACAAAGACAGAAATATCTACCTGCAAACAATCCTTATCCCGGAGGCTATCCAAACTGTCAAGGACAACCTGGACAGAAGACGAGTTCTTGATACTGAAACTGTAAGCACCCGGGATTCCAAGGGAAGGATCACTTCCGGATCCATATACGCGCGCTTTTCCTCTCCCACCTTCCACAGTGCCGCCATGGACGGGATAGCAGTCAAGGCGGCCGACACCTTCGGGGCCAGAGAGGGAAATCCAATTGAACTTCTGGAAGGCGAGGATTTTGTCTATGTAAATACCGGAGAGTTGATACCCGGAGACAAAGACAGCGTAATAATGATAGAACAGGTGGAACAAACCGACAATCAGAGCGTATATATTGAACACCCCGCCTTCCCCTGGCAACATATCAGGAAAATCGGTGAGGATATAGTTGCCACTGAACTTCTGCTCCCCCAGAACCATAAGATCAACTCCTACGATGTGGGAGCCCTGCTGAGTGCCGGTATCTGGGAACTGAAAGTCAAGAAAAGGCCTCATATCCATGTAATCCCAAGCGGTGACGAGGTGCTGGATTTTGAAACCAGGCCCAATCCGGAGCCAGGCGAAGTAATAGAGAGCAACACCCAGGTACTCAAGAACCTGGCTGAAGACTGGGGATGCGAAGTGAGCAGGATTCCGCCGGTAGCGGACAGGGAAGAAGCACTGCAAACTGCAGTGGACCAGGGCCTGGAATCGGATGCAGAAATAGTAATGGTCTGTGCCGGATCTTCCGCAGGCAGCAAGGATTTCACCAGAAAGATATTTGAAAACAAGGGAGAGGTACTGGTCCACGGAATAAGCGCCATGCCGGGCAAGCCCACCTTGATTGCCAAATCCGGGAACAAACTGTTGGTAGGTGCCCCCGGATACCCGGTGAGCGCGGTTATATGCTTTGAAAAGGTCCTATACCCCATTCTGTGCTGGCTGCAAAACCAGCCAGTACAAGAAAGGCAGAAAATCCCCTTGAACCTAACCAGAAAGTTACCCTCAAAACTGGGACAGGAAGAGTTCGTGCGCGTGAGCATCGGGAAGGTGGGGAACAAGTTCATAGGAACCCCTCTATCCCGTGGTGCCGGGGTTTTGACTTCCCTGACCCGGGCACAGGGAATGATAACAATACCTTTCAACCAAGAGGGCTGGAGCTCGGACAAGGAGATAGATGCCGAACTCTTCGTGCCTGAAGAGGAACTCCACGATATACTGGTCTGCATAGGGAGCCACGACAACACCCTGGATTTGATCAAGAGCGACTTAATGGGATTGGAACACCCCCTTTCCCTCGCCTCTACGCACGTAGGAAGCTTAGGGGGTCTACAGGCACTGGCAAACAATACCGCCCATTTTGCCGGTTGCCATTTATACGATCCGGAAACCAGGGATTACAATTTCCCTTTTCTGCAAAAGTACGCCCCGAGCAAGGACCTCAGGGTAGTAAACCTGTGCATCAGGCATCAGGGACTTATAGTGGCCAAGGACAATCCCAGGGGAATTGGTTCGCTCCAGGACCTCACCAGGAATGGCCTCAGCTTCATTAACAGGCAAAGGGGAGCGGGCACCCGCATCCTGCTGGACGACAAATTAAAGGACGAGGGTATAAACCCGGAGGATATAACGGGCTACAATCAAGAAGAATTCACCCACATGGCGGTGGCAGTCAATGTTGCCACCGGGGCAGTGGATTGCGCCATGGGCATTTACGCAGCAGCCAAGGCCCTGGACCTGGAATTCATCCCCTTGGCAAGGGAACGCTACGACCTGATCCTGGATGCGGAACTTATGCAGGATGAAAAAGTGCAAAGACTGTTGGGGATGATCCAGGGTGAAGAATTTAAAAGCAAGATCCAGGAACTGGGGGGATACGAGACCTATCTCACAGGGGAACTCATGCAGCCCGGACAGGGATTGGAACCACTCTGCTAGCAAAAAGCTCAGGCCGTTCACCGACAGCGAGATTCAGGGTATCTGCATCTGTCCGGATTCCTGCTTTCACTGGAATGACGGATGTAAAAAGGAACTTTCCTTGTGGTGTTAACAATACTGCGAATTTTTATATTAACTCCCATGCCTTGGGTAGGCACAACGAAGCATGAAAAGGTACTCAACTTGTTGAATAAACAGGCTATTGGTTCTTTTTCTTACTTAAAACCTTA
>CAJXKR010000337.1 GCA_913055815.1 uncultured Desulfohalobiaceae bacterium
TAAACAAATTCCCTGACCACGGCAGCATCATTAAACTCGATTTTCTGCTCTCCGATTTGCTGATAATTTTCATGTCCTTTTCCGGCAATAATCAAGACATCCCTTTCCCCGAGTCCGGAAACCGCAGAGTGGATTGCCGACCGCCTGTCTTCTATCTGCTGCACTTCGGTCCCTCTCTTGATGCCCGGGAGAATTTCTTCTATTATCTGCTTGGGATCTTCGTTCCTGGGATTGTCTGAGGTCAGCACTATTTTGTCGGCAAATTCAGATACCACTTTGCCCATATGGGGCCTTTTCTTCTTGTCCCTGTCTCCACCGCATCCGAACAGGACCACTATTTTATCGAAATCCAATTTACTGACACTGGACAAGAGGTTCTGCAAAGCATCCGGAGTATGCGCATAATCCAATATAATATGCAGCCCCCCGGAATTGAGTATTTTTTCCAATCTACCCGGCACACCTGTAAAACCGGCAACATTATTCTGCAACTCGTTTATACTAAGGCCCAGTTCCAATCCGGCAGCTTGTACAGCCAATATATTGGAGGCATTGTATTCACCAATCAAAGGTGAAGTCACATTCCACTTGCCGTCTTGCAGCAAGAGTTCCAGTTCCAGGCCCTGTCTGGAATTCTTTTGCAACTTTCCCCGCAGGCAGCTATCTACACCTGTACAATGGTCCAGCAAGGTGTATCCCCATTTAGCTTCCTTCTCTTCTGCCAGCCTCAGTCCGTAATCATCGTCCAGATTAACCACCCCTACCGGCTTATGACCATTTTGTGCATCAAACAAGCTGGATTTGGTTTGAAAATATATTTCCATCTGTTGGTGATAATCCAAGTGATCCTGGGTCAAATTGCTGAAAACAGCTTGATCGAATTCCAAACCCTGCACCCTCCCCTGATCCAGTGCATGGGAGGAAACCTCCATACAAACCACATCCACGCCCTGTTTTCCCATCCTGGACAAAAGTTCATGGGTTTGCAGACAACCCGGAGTTGTCAAATCCGCTTCTTGTACAAAACCCGGGCATCTATAAGAAACAGTGCCGATTACTCCCACGCGCCAACCTGCTTCTTGCAGAACGTGTTCCAGTAGATAACTTATGGTAGTTTTCCCGTTAGTACCTGTTATCCCGATCAATTTGTATTCAAATTCCCCGGTGCGATAATACGCCCTGGCCAGTTCACCCAGTCCTGCTCTCGGATCCGGGATTTTAATTATCTCCACTCCCCTGTTCCCGGAATAATTTTCAACACCCTCGGAACAGACCACGTATTTTGCACCCCTTTTTATTGCATCCTGTATGAATTCAGTACCGTCGAGCTTGAATCCAGGTAGCGCGACAAACACATCCCCATCTTCCACTTCCCTGGAATCAATACGGACCTTTGTCCCTTGCCTTACGCTATCGAGGAGTGCAGACCATTTAACCATATCAATCATCTACCAAGTTTAGTTTTCGTCCAAACACTAGATACTAATGGGAACTACTCGTACCTGGTTAACCATATCGTATTATCCACAGATTCTTTTATGGGACTTCCGGGAGAAGGCGATTGCTTTTTCACTATTTGTCCCTTACCGCGGATCTCAGGCAAGACTCCCCTTTTTGCCAATTTCTCCAGGGCGCAACGCAGTGCTTCTCCCTTGATATTGGGTACCTTGTCCATGTCCAAACCATCTACACATTTTGCTTTTTGATTTCTTTCGGGGGCTATTTGAAAATAATTTTTCTTGTCCTGAACTGATTCTTGAACCTCAACTTCTTCGGACTTATCTACGTATGTCCTTCGAAGATCGTCCTTGTAAGCCAGGAGTTCCTGGCCTACCTCCCTGACCACCGGGGCGGCCACCACCCCTCCGTAATGTGATCCCCGCGGCTCGTTCACTATGGCAAGGACCAGATATTCCGGATTCAATGCTGGAAAAAGTCCCACGAAAGAAGCGGTATACTTGTTAGTGTATCCATTTGAGCCCGCCTTTTGGGCAGTGCCTGTCTTGCCTCCCACATGCAAGCCCTTAATTCGCGCCTTGGTACCGGTGCCGTTTTGTTCCACTACGGACCGCAGCATTTTTAAAACCGTATTCGCGGTTTCGGGAGAAAAAACACGCTTGTTCACATCCTTTTCAGTATCTTCGGCAGGCTTTTTAAGCAGGTTCAAGTCCTTGAGCACCCCATTGTTAGCTAAACAATTGTACATTTTTGCCAATTGCAGGCTATTCATTGACAATCCCTGTCCAAAACTGGCGGAAACCAAATCCACTTCTGTCCAGCTTACCGCAGGCCGAAGAATACCCGCCCCCTCTCCGGGCAAGGGGAGTGTACTCTTTTTACCCACCCCCAGCTCTGACAAATAGGAATACAAACGCTTCTTTCCCAGCTCCAGCCCGATTTTTCCTGCCCCAATATTACTGGAATACCGGATTATTTTATGTACCGGCAACTTCCCGTACTCGTGGGTATCCCTTATCTGTTCCCCGCAAATAGTCCATTTCCCATTTTCACAGAAATACTGATCATTTTTACTGCAAACATCCTCTTGCAGGGCAGAAGCAACAA
>CAJXKR010000338.1 GCA_913055815.1 uncultured Desulfohalobiaceae bacterium
CCGAAAAGGCAAAAGAATGTCACCGTGGGTTTCCTGTTCCAATGGTATTTATCTATCAAGGCAGAACAACTTGCCTCTACAATGGACACCATGGAACTAAGCCCTGCGAACACCAGGGAGAGAAAGAACAAAAACCCGAAAAATTCCGCAGCAGGAAGCAGATTGATAGCTTTGGGTATGGTAATAAAGGCCAAGCCCACTCCCCCTTGAACCACTTCTTCTATGGGGACATCCTGTTGAACAGCCATATAACCCAACACACCGAAAACCATAACACCAGCCAATAAACTGAATCCACAATTTATAAAGGAAGCCATCAGTGCATTATTGTTAATATCGGATTTTTTGGGCAAGTAACTGGAAAAGGTTATCATTATGGCAAAACAAATACTCAGGGTAAAAAATATTTGACCGTAGGCGGCAGCCCAGACATTATAGTCCCAGATAACACTGAAATCGGGCTTGAAAAGCCAGTCAACTCCCATTGCCGCTCCTTCCAGGGTTACTGCCCGGCCAAGCATGACCAAAAGCAATATCAACAAAACAGGCATAAAGATCTTGTTTGCCGATTCTATACCCTTTTTTACACCGCTAAAATTGACATACCAGATTATCAGCCAGACCACCAAACTAGCTATAAATACCGGCCACACGATCCCGCCTAATTCCAGTGGACCGCTGGAAGACTTCAAGAATTCCTGTGTAAAGAACTCGGCAGTATCTTTTCCCCAACCCAGGTTGGTTGCAATCAGGGTATAGTTCAGTGCCCAGGCTATAACAACTACATAGTAGA
Organism: uncultured Desulfohalobiaceae bacterium; assembly: GCA_913055815.1. Classification (GTDB taxonomy): domain Bacteria; phylum Desulfobacterota; class Desulfovibrionia; order Desulfovibrionales; family Desulfothermaceae; genus CAJXKR01. Next base: position 794 of record CAJXKR010000338.1, read on the forward strand.
TCGAGATAACAAATGCCACCAGGACTTGCCACCAACCCAACCATTCCCATTTTTTGATTGCATTGAAAAATGCCTTTGGAGCCGAACCCTTGTATTTGTGCCCCATACCGAATTCCAGAATAACAATCGGAATGCCGGCGGTTAACAGTGCAAAAAAATAGGGTACAAGGAAAGCCCCTCCGCCATTATCATAGACCATATAAGGAAATCTCCAAATATTGCCCAAACCAATGGCAGATCCCACTGCAGCCAGAATAAATCCCAATCTGGTCCCCCATTGTTCGCGATCCGACATAATTTCCCCCTTGCCAAAGATTCTTGGAAAAGATTGATATTAAAATCAATCTGCTTTACACAAGTTTCATAATGTGCGAGCTAATGGATTAGTAAGTATTCGGAACATTTCCATTGCAACCTGGCTTCCAAGCGAAGCAACAAGATATTACATTTTCCGCTGCTTTCCAACAAGTAATAACTCCAGGGTTTAGTAGCAAAAATAAACAATATTCACAAGTCAAACATTTATACGATTTTGAATGCCTTAATAGATCGAGAGGCTTCGCCATGGATATCTTCAATTTGCTAATTGTCTTTTTGATCATCTTACTGCAAGTATTTGCTGCAGGACATGCCCTGTTGTACAAAAGAGACCCCAGGGCATCCTGGGCCTGGATAGTCACCTGTGTCTTGTTTCCCCCTTTTGGGGCCATACTTTACTTTCTTTTGGGAATCAACAGGGTAAGAACCAAGGCACAAAAATTGAAATCCTATTGGCCGGAATATGAATTCGGGATTAAAAAATCCGAAGATATCACAACTGTTTTTGATTTCCGGATTGCAGCGGATGATTTTCATTATTTCGCCACCCTTTCAGATGCAATAACCATGCGCCCCTTACTCACCAACAACCACATAGAGATCCTGCACAACGGAAACCGCGCTTACCCAAAAATGCTGCAGGCCATAAGAGAAGCAAGGGAGTATGTATATCTATCAACTTATATCTTTGATACCGGAAATACAGGCAGAAACTTTGTTGCGGAACTTGACAGGGCACATCAGCGAGGAGTTGATGTAAGAGTACTTGTGGATGGAATTGGAGAATTGTACTCCTGCCCCAAGGTAAGCAACTTGTTGAAAAATAGACAAATCCCTTTTTCCAGATTTCTACCTCCCAAACTGTTCCCTCCTTCACCCTATATCAACCTGCGCAATCACAGGAAACTTATGATTATCGACGGAGTACAGGCATTTACAGGAGGTATGAACATAAGGGACCACCACATTGTAGAACAAGGGGAAAGTTCCACCAACGAGGTGCAGGATATTCATTTCAGCCTTACCGGTCCGGTGGTCAATCAATTGGAACAAATCTTTCTCGAAGACTGGGGGTTTAGTACAGGCAATTATGATCAAAGCCCCAAAGCACCCGCACAAGAATCCGGAACAGCGATATGCAAAAGCATAACCGTAGGACCGGACGAAGACCTGAATAAACTTACAAAAATATTGGAAGGAACTATTTCTCTGTCCAAATCCAAGATATCGATAATGACCCCTTACTTTCTACCTACCAGGGAACTTGTAGGTGCATTGCAATCCGCTGCCTTGAAGGGAGTGGAAGTAAACGTAGTCCTTCCGGCCAAAAACAATCTCTTCTATGTGCACTGGGCAACCAGGAACATGCTTTGGGAAGTGCTTCAATACGGGGTGCGGGTGTTTTATCAGCCCCCTCCCTTTGCCCACA
>CAJXKR010000339.1 GCA_913055815.1 uncultured Desulfohalobiaceae bacterium
TTCTGCATCAGATAAACACAAGCATCCGCCATATCATCGGAGTACATGAATTCCCTCATCGGAGTTCCGGATCCCCAGATAATCACCTCCGGCTCCTTGTCTATGCTTTTTGCAAGGGCTTGGGGCCCTATAGGGGAAATCCCCAGGGATTTCTTCAAATCTGCCGGAATGGGACCAAAAATTCTTTCATCCCTGTTTATAGCCTGCAGATTATTTTCAGATGCCAACTTGGCAAGATGGACTTTCCGGATCAAGGCCGGTAGTACGTGGGAAGTCTCCAGATCGAAATTATCTCTGGGACCGTAAAGGTTAGTGGGCATCACCGAGATAAAATTGGTGCCGTGCTGTAGATTGTAGGACTCACACATCTTCATGCCTGCAATTTTGGCGATTGCATAGGGCTCGTTGGTATATTCCAGCGGACCGGTCAAGAGATGTTCCTCCTGCATGGGCTGGGGACATTCCTTGGGATAAATACAACTGGATCCCAGGAAAAGCAACTTTTTGACCCCGTTTTTGTAGCTTGACTGAATAATATTGTTCTGAATCTGAAGATTTTGGTAAATAAAATCCGCCCTGTAATTGTGGTTGGCAAATATCCCCCCTACTTTGGCGGCAGCCAGAAAAACATGATCCGGGGATTCGGCTTGGAAAAACTCCGCCACTTGCAACTGGTCCAGCAAATCCAGATCAACCCATCTCAGATCAGATTTTTCCGGCTTGCGTTTGTGATAACTCGAGACCAGGTTATTATAACCGTGCCTTTGCAGACTCCTTATTATGGCACTTCCCACCATCCCGGTTCCACCTGGGATATAAATCAAATCCTGTTTATTCATGATTAAACACCCTTATATTTTCCAAACACACTTTCCTAGTCACGGATTCAATATATTGAAAAAGAATTTAAACTATTCGTTGAAATCACACACGTAAAATCCCGAACGGAGGCACAGTTGATCCCGCATTGCCAGTTCCAGATCGGAATTCAACATTTCCCGCACCATATCCCGGAAGGGAATTTCTGGCTGCCAACCCAGCTTTTTCTTTGCCTTGGTCGCATCCCCTAGTAAACTCTGTACTTCCGTGGGGCGAAAATATCCCGGATCTATCTCTATCACTGTCTTACCAGGCTTCAATTCCGGACTCAAACTCACCTCCTTACCATTGAGCATCCAGTTTGAGGCGGAAATCGATGATATCACCCCTACTTCGCTTACTCCCTCACCCTGCCATTCTATTTCTATTCCCAATTCACGGGCAGCTTCCACAATAAAGTCCCTGACCGAATGCTGTTCTCCAGTCGCTATTACGAAATCCTCGGGTTGTTCCTGTTGGAGTATGAGCCACTGGGAGCGCACAAAATCCTTTGCATGCCCCCAATCCCTTTTTGCATCCAGGTTCCCGATGTACAGCTTTTCCTGCAGCCCGAGGGCTATTCTAGCCAGCCCCCTGGTTATCTTTCTGGTAACAAAGGTTTCCCCCCGCAGCGGAGATTCATGATTGAACAAGATCCCGTTACATGCGAACAAATTGTAAGCCTCCCGGTAATTCACGGTTATCCAGTAGGCATATAGCTTGGCACAGGCATAGGGAGACCTGGGATAAAACGGAGTTTTCTCGGTCTGGGGGAACTCCTGGGCGAGACCGAAAAGTTCCGAGGTGGAAGCCTGGTAAAATTTGGTCTTGTCTTCCAGGCCCAGGATCCGGATAGCCTCCAGGATCCGCAAAGTCCCGGTAGCGTCTGAATCCGAGGTATATTCCGGGGACTCGAAAGATACTTTGACATGGGACTGTGCTGCCAGATTATAGATTTCGTCGGGTTGTACTTGCTGAATGATGCGGATCAAATTTGCGGAGTCTGTCAAGTCCCCGTAATGGAGAATGAATCTCAGATCCGGATCGTGCGGATCTTGGTACAAATGATCGACCCTCTCTGTATTGAACAGGGAAGACCTCCTTTTTATCCCGTGTACTTCGTATCCTTTTCCTAGAAGGAATTCGGAGAGATAAGCCCCGTCCTGACCGGTAACTCCTGTTATTAAGGCCTTTTTCATAATCACTCCTTGTTTGGAACAACTCCCGATTATTGGAAAAAAATTCCAAAATTATACTTAGAAGTTTCATCCGTAAACCGCTTATTTTCCGAATTGAAAACTCACTGTTTCCATATCCGAAAATCAAGAATTTCCGGATGGCTTTAAATTCCAATCTACCCGAATAAATGAACAAAATCAAGCTGAAACAGGCAATTTGCTTGCTTGAAACATGGATATCTCAAACCACAAAATTTGAATCTTGATTTAATGCATCCTTGACATTGAAAAAACAACATCTCTAAACTGAATTATAAGAATAAAAAAAGTATTTGCATCTTGGACGCCTGTTCCAATTTACTAAAAAAATAACATTCACCAACTACTTGTTGGAGACCCTTGCACATAGATTTTTCATGGATATTGCAGTGGCTGTAACCGAGTTACAGACTATGCCTAATTAATTGTTTTTTCCAATTCCTTTTTT
>CAJXKR010000340.1 GCA_913055815.1 uncultured Desulfohalobiaceae bacterium
CTGTATAAGTTCTTTATTGGGGACAAAAAGAAGAAAATGGAAAAACAAAAACAGGAACAGGAGAATTTGTCCCATTCAGGTGAAATGGTCAAGGATCCGGTCTGCGGGACATATGTGCCCAGTGACAGCGATATAAGGGTGAAAGACAAGGGTGAAATCTATTGTTTTTGCAGTTACGAATGCAGGGACCATTTTTTGGAAAAGAAAATAGAAGATTGAAGAAGCTATAAGTTATAAGCTAAAAGCTGAAAGCAAGATAAAGAAGTTGGAAAAAGCAGAAAGTTCAAAGTTGAAGAAGAGATAAGCTGGAAGCTGTTTGAAAATATGATTAAATACATCGCAGCCCCTTTTATTTGTGCACTGATAGGTTGGTTGACCAATTATATTGCCATACGGATGCTTTTCCATCCCAGGCAGCCTGTGAAAGTATTGTTCTGGACTTGGCAGGGTATATTTCCAAAAAGGCAAAAGGAGCTTGCCAAGAATCTGGGAGAACTGGTTGAACAGGAACTTATCAGTCACGATGATATCAAGGGGGTTATCAATGATCCGGAATTTATCCAAAAGTTGCGAAATCAGATCGAGATTTATGTTGGGAGTTTCATAAACAAGAAATTGAAATCCATACATCCCGTACTTGCGAGTATCTTAAAGGGCAGGGCTCTGGAGAAGATGAAGGAGATGATCGTGCAGGAGGTGGAGCGGTTCATCCCGGATATGATAGAGCAGGCAGCAGGGGAACTGGAATCCAGGCTCAGATTCAGTCATATAGTTCAGGAAAAGATAGAGTCCTTTTCCATGGAGAAATTGGAAACAGTGATATTCACCATCATGAAAAAGGAATTGTGGTTCGTGGAAGTGATCGGCGGAGTGCTCGGGTTCTTTATCGGCATTGTCCAGTCAGGGATGTTCTTTTATTTTTAGCAGTGATTATTTGATTCACGGTTGAAAAAAACTGTGTTATTTGCAAAACTAATTCTTATACAATATTTGAACAGCCAAACAACTTAAAAATTAAGCAGCTTAAAAAAATTATGCCGGAATTAAAACAAACCCTAGGTTACGAATACCTGCAAAGTACCAAGTTTGACAGGCAGTCCTTGTTTACCCTTCGCAAGTCGCAAGTAGATCCCGCACCTCTTATGAAGGTGTACCGGGATGTGCCCAGGATATCCTTTCCTCAAGAGGCTTCAAGTAATCGGGATCTGCAGGGTTTGTTGTCAAAGAGAAGGTCCAGGCGGGATTATTCGGAGCATTCTATAGATCTTCAGGATCTGGGATTCTTGCTTTGGTCTTGCCAGGGGATTACGGAACAGCGGGGAAGGCTCTATCTACGTACAGCCCCGTCTGCAGGCGGACTGTATCCTATTGAGACTTATTTGGCAGTAAACAAGGTGAACGGGATCTCTCCAGGTTTATATCATCTGAACGTAAGGGATTTCGTACTGGAGCAGCTTGTGGAAGGGGATTTTTCCTCCAACTTGGAACAAGCCTGTCTGGGTCAGAAATTTATGGCCCAGTCCGCAGTCAGCCTGATTTGGTCCGCCGTGCTAAGAAGGAACATGGCAAAATACGGTCACAGGGGATTACGGTACATATTCATGGACGCAGGCCACATATGCCAGAACCTGCTCCTGGCCGTGGAAAGTTTGGGCCTGGCAGGATGTCCGGTTGCCGCATTTTTTGATGAGGAGCTCAATTCCATGTTCGGTCTCTCCGGGGAAGAAGAGAGTGTAATCTATTCTGCTGCAGTTGGTATCAGCAAGTAAGCTCTAGGCAATGCTCTTTTTTATGGTTCCCAGATCCAGATGGGATTGAATCAATTTTTCCCCGTGCAAGATCTTGAAATCATCCCTTACCTTGATACTGGACAGGATGTTTTCCATATTCTTGGCAACGGTATAAGTGTCGTCCCTCACGGTAATTATTGGAATTTCCAGCGCTTCCGCCCGGGTCAGGATGATGTCGTTGGGATACAGGTTACCGGTTAATATCAGACAAGGGCACTTTCCCTCCAGGGCAACCAGCTGCAGGTCCGATCTGTCACCTCCCACTATGATCGCGGCATCTTTGTTCTTTTTGAAATAGGTCATGAAATTTTCCACCTGCATGGTACCTATCAGGAAGTTTTGTATCATTTTTCTTTCCTGGTTCAATCCGGTAATAATTTTGCCGCCCAGACTTCTGGACAAATCTCCAATGGTTATGGAATTTAGTATGGGGTCCTCTTTAATTGTGCCCAGGTGGTGGATACCTCTGTCCTCCAACAAGGGGATAAGCAATTCGTTCACGTTTTCCATCCTGGATTCCGGTACGCTGTTCAGGATGAACCCTAGCATTTTGTCTCCCAGGTGTTCGTGTGCGCTCAGGATATAGTCGTAGTAGAATTCGTTGAAGAATCGATCAACAAGGATAACCCTGGAGTCAAGTTCTTGAACGATGTCAATGCCCGCAGCATGGCAAACTTTTCCTGAATGCA
>CAJXKR010000341.1 GCA_913055815.1 uncultured Desulfohalobiaceae bacterium
TCCTGTACAGCCTTGGCCATTCCGCCTGCACCGAACTTCTCGATGAATATGGCGCTGTCACCGAAAACAGACATCCACAGGAAGGTAACAATAACCGGAACAAAGAGAACACCGCCCAAAAACTCCCGGACGGTCCGGCCATAAGAAACCCTGGCTATAAACATGCCCACAAAAGGAGACCAAGCTATCCACCAGCCCCAGTAAAATACCGTCCAGCCGTTTTGCCAGGATCCGCCGGTATAGGTCTCGTTAAAGGTGGCCAGGGTGGGGAAGTTTTGGATATAACTGCCTATATTCTCAATATAACCGTTGCAAATAAACAGGGTGGGGCCCAGGATGAATACGAACGCCAGCAACACTGCCGCGATAATAAGGCATATCTGGCTCAGTAACTTAATTCCGCCATCCAGTCCGCGCACCACGGACCAGGTAGCTATTGCCGTAATCCCGGCAATAAGCAAGATCTGAACCAGGGCACTTTGTGGAATGCCGAACACATGGTTCAGTCCCGCATTCACCTGTTGCACCCCCAATCCCAAAGAGGTTGCCACACCGTAAAGACAGGACAAAGTTGCCAGGATGTCGATAATATTGCCTATGGGTCCGTAAACCTTGTCCCCGAGTATGGGATAAAATACATTGCGGATAGACAGGGGCAACCCATAGGAAAATCCGAAAAAGGCCAGGGCAAGCCCTACCAGGGCATAGATTCCCCAGGGATGGAGTCCCCAATGCAAAAAGGTCAAATCCATTGCCTTTTGGGCACTCGCCGCAGTACCGGCCTCTGTAAAGGGATTACCAACAAAATGGAACATGGGCTCCGCTACACCGTAAAACAGCAAGCCTATCCCCATACCTGCGCTAAAAAGCATGGAGAACCAGCCAAAAGTGCTGAATTCCGGTTTGGCATCAGAACCTCCAATACGCAAGCTCCCGAAGGAGGTAAACATCAATGCAAAGCAAAATAGCAGGACTATGTTCATCACAGCCACGAAAAACCATCCGGTAGCATTGGCGATCCAGGCCTGTACGGCTTCAAACATTTTCAGGGCCGCATCACCCTGGGCAATGGTAAATATCACACCCAGTATGACCAATCCGCCCCCAATAAAAAACACCCACGGATGGATGTCGTATTTAAAGATCTTGTTGTCCAAATTGGCTATTGTCTTTGTTGTCCTCTGCTTACTGCTCTGAACGTTCTCAGACATAATCACCTCTTCTTGTTTATTTTCTTCAGGATAATTCTGCCGGACCTCTCTACCATTTCAAACGCGTCCGCAGGCCTAAAATTGGGCACATACCTACTTTCAAAAGAACAAACCCTTCCCCGCCGTTTTTTGACCAACCTATCTTTTGATTCCGGAGACTCGTACAGCCCCGGAATCTCGTATTGCTTCTTGTCCCTCTGCTGCAGCATCTCCAGGTGTTCTTTCAAGGAAAACAAGGAAACAGAGAGCTCATCTGCGATCTCCTTTGCCGTCCATCCCTCCTGGATCAAGCTGCGCAGTTTATCCGGGTCGTAATTATGGGAATAGTCGCCTTTGGACATAATTTTTCTCCTTCACTTTTAAATTCAGAGTTTTTTAAGGATAATGCGGTCTGGCTCCACGATCATCTCGAACTCGTCACCTGCATCGAAGCCGGTTTGCCTGAGCATTTCCGGAGAAAAAATGACACCTTCGTTAACGTAGGAAAGGCGCTTCTCCCCGTCACGATCATATAATCCCTCGATTTCGTAGGTTCTTTTGTCCCTCTGTTGCAACATGAGTAGATGCTCCTTCAAGCTCCAGGGCGAAATAGCCAATTCCTCTATGATCTCATTGGCTGTTTTTCCTTCCTGGATCAACTTCCTCAACTTGTCAGGTTTGTACTTGTGCGAATAGTGACCATAAGGCATTTTTACCTCCCTTGGGTTTAAAATTAGCAAACACTTTGCTGAATAAAAAAACTGGGTTATATTTTTTAGTTACCATTTTATCCTTCTCTACGCAATAAAAAAGGGTGGCTCGCAATTTAAATCAGCCACCCTTTTTTCCAACTTTCCAATCCAAAAATCAATAATTAATTTTGTACTATCCTGCTGCACGCCTTTTCCAAACACGCAACCACGAAGGAGAACTGCTTGAACCTTTCATCCTGGGTCTGCCCGTGATAAAATCGGTAGTATATCTGCTGGGCGATTACTGCCAATCTGAAATATCCGAAACACAAATAGAAATCGAAGTTATCTATTCTCTGCCCGGTCAAATGGGCATAATAATCCACGAATTCCTGCCTGCTAAACATGCCCGGATAATTGGTGGGCAGACTCCGGATCATCTGCATATCCTCGGGATCATCCGCCTGCACCCAGTATCCCAGCGTACCGGCAAGATCCATAAGCGGATCCCCGATCGTGGCCATTTCCCAGTCCAATAT
>CAJXKR010000342.1 GCA_913055815.1 uncultured Desulfohalobiaceae bacterium
GAATTGAGTAAACATGGATTTGTTGATGTTGTGTTCCACGACATTTTGCCTTATCATAACTTGTTTACCGCTTTAAAGAAGTAACAGTGTGGAAGCTGGACCTCATAGTTGTAATTGCTATGAGCTGATCCGGACGTTTGAAATTTCAAGACCCAAGAGGTAGATATGGAAATTGAGTGCCCTAGTTGCGGATTCCTGCAGGATGTACCTGATGAAAAAATACCACCCAGGGCCAAGATGGCCACTTGCCCCAAGTGCAAGCACAAATTCAATTTCCGGGGTGATACTGAAACCCGGGAAGAGGACTTCAGTTTCAACGAAGAATCTGCTGCAGAGCAGCAAACTGAAGAAACAACCGAATCCGGGGAAGTATCAAGTGAACACAAGGAGGATCTCTGGGAGGAGCTGGAATCCTTGACCGATGAGGAGACCGGCACTCAACAGAAATTTCCCGGAAATTCCGGTAGAGCCGGGTTTCGGAGCAGGGGCGGCATCCCCTGGGAACAACTCGAGGAATACGGTTTTTTTCCCGGGATTTACGAAACCATCAAGCAGGTTATGTTCACGCCGGTGGATTTTTTCAAGAACATGAATACACAGAACGGTATCAATAAACCCTTGATCTTTTATTTGTTGATAGCTGAAATTCAGGCCCTGGCGCAATTCTTTTGGCAAATGTCCGGCCTTTTTACCAAAATGGGTGGAGAGACGGAAGGTATGCTGGGCATGGGCATTCTCGGTGCAGGATCGGTCTTTATCCTGGTCCTGTATCCGGTTTTTCTCGCGCTTATGCTCTTTATAATCAGCGGGGTGAATCAATTGTGCCTGTTGGCGGTGCAGGCTGGTGAAAAAGGGTATGAAGGTACATTCCGGGTAATGAGTTATGCAAGTGCACCCCTGATAGTAGCGGTGATACCTCTCATCGGACCACTTGTGGGTGCGATTTGGAATGTTGTATGTACTGTCCTGGGGCTTATGCATGTGCACAGGGCTTCTGCAGGACAAGTTATTTTGGCTATGTTACTGCCAGTGATAGTGGTGGGAATGGTTTTGTCACTGTTCGCCCTTATGGGTGCGATCGTTGGCTAGCTTTGATAAATCTGCCCATGCACGCTTGATTCAGTGCCAGGTTTATATCTGGACCGGAAATTGTACTTTAGTATGAATTGTAGTACCATTTACACTGATTCAAATTTGGTTTTGATAAGGGGTAATGGATAATGCGGAGAATAATAAGTTCGCTTTATTCCAAATACAGAGAGTATCTGGCCAACAGGAAAAAGAAGCGGCAGCTTTCCACTGCCAATTTCAGGGCCTTGGCGGAAGAGATCCGGGAAATGGCCAATCTGTCCTGTAAGATTTGGCGCGACGACAGGGACTTTTTGGAAAGGATAAACAGGATACGGAATGAGATGGATCATTTGGAGGACCTGCTAAAAAAACGGGAATTTGAACGTTTGTCCACCAACAAGAAAGAGGAACTTAGAAAAAGCCTGCTTTTATCCAGGGAAGAATTGTTGAAGAGTTTGCAGGAAGCCCCTTGTCCAACCAAAAGAATGCAATAGGGTTAAGGCCGAACTTGAACTGTTAACTAGGTGCCGCAAACTGTTAAGACCCTCAATCAAGGATTTAGTATGAGATTTTGCAAATATTCCTGTCTAATCCTATTGGCTTTTTTTTTGTCTTCTTGTGCTAACACGCATATGAACTCCGATTGGGAAGCCAAGGTCGGTCCGCAGAAATTTTATGCAGAACCCTACGTGGTTCGCTCCACTGCCCCTATGTCCGTTGTACCCTCGGATGTGCCACAATCACCTCCCAATGCAATAATGTATGCCTTTCAACTGGATCAGGATATCGATTACCGGGGAAAGTTGGGTGAGGAACTGGGAAAGTTGTTTTACAAGACCTGGGTGGGGAAAGGTGTTTTCCCGCAGCTGGTTTACGAGGGTAAAAGGGATTTTCCCGGAAAATCCAGGGCATTGGAGTTTGCGAGTCAAAAGGGAGCGGACTTGGTTATAAGGGGTGTGATCACCAACTATATGTTTGGTGGATCCCAGGGAACTACCAGCCTGAATATCCACGTGGATATTTACCAGGCCTCCAACGGGATGCTGATTTGGTCCATGGACCATTCCGGAAGAATAGAGAATACCCCGGTACAGGATTATATATTGTGGGAAAGGGAAATACGAATGCCGGAATCTCCGGAATATGTAATCATGAGTGCATTGGCAAAGGATCTTGCCAAGCCGGTGAAAGAATGGAGCTACGGAAAGGACTGGCGCAAGGTTACTGAGGAATATTAACATGAAAAAGTTTTAGGGTTTTAAGGTGTTAAGGTTTTAAGTAAGAAAAAGAACCAATAGCCAGTTTATTCTACAAGTTGAGAACCTTTTCTCGCAACGAAGG
>CAJXKR010000343.1 GCA_913055815.1 uncultured Desulfohalobiaceae bacterium
TTCCTGGTCACCTTCAATAACTTGTCCAGCTATATCATCATTTCTGTGTATCAAGGACTGAATTGCATTATCCAGAGCTATTTCAGTAAGGGAGAACATTCGATTTATTTTTTCTTCCAATCTATCCAGTTCATGATGTAATTGTGTTTCCATTATAATTACCTTTAATTTATTGTGAAAATACTTTGAAAATTTACTGCTAAGCTTTTAAATTATATAATTTGAGTTGTAAAAAATAAATTAAGCTATGACTATTCCATTTTAAATACACTTAAGACCTTAACAAAAGTTAGAAGTGAAAACAATAAATAATTACTCTAGTAAGACGCGCCTGCTAAAAGTATTTTGCAGGCAGTTTTATAGTTTTATAGTTTTCTCGCTACTTCGTAGTCGAGATTGCCAAAGTTTTAGGGAAAATCAAAGGCTTATAATTAGCATGTTTCAAAATTTTATAGCTAAAGATACTTTTTGCAGTGGCATCTAGTGACACAGTATTTTGGTTCTAGATTTCAATAAACAGTGAACCCGTGAATACATATCTGCTAACCAAAACGGCCGGTAATATATTCCTCTGTCTGTTTTTCATTGGGCCTGGTAAAGATGGTTTCAGTGTCCGCGATTTCAATAAGTTCGCCCATGTAGAAAAAGGCGGTATTGTCTGACACCCGGGCTGCCTGCTGCATATTATGGGTTACTATGATAATGGTCACCTTCTCTTTCAACTCGAAGATCAATTCCTCGATCTTTTGGGTGGCAATGGGGTCCAATGAAGATGCGGGTTCATCCATCAGGATCACTTCCGGTTCCATCGCCAGGGCCCTCGCAATACAAAGCCTTTGTTGCTGTCCACCAGATAGTGAAGTTGCCGGAAGTTCAATTCTGTCTCCCACTTCATCCCATAATCCGGATTTACGCAGGGATTCTTCCACCAGATCGTCCATCTCCGATCCTTTATTAGCTATCCCGTGAATCCTGGGTGCATAAGCAACGTTCTCGTATATACTCTTGGGAAAGGGATTTGGTTTTTGAAAGACCATTCCCACCCTTCTTCTCAGTTCCACTACATCCACTTCATGGGCATATATACTCAAGTTATCCAGCAATATCTCACCTTCTGCCCTGGATCCTACCACAAGATCGTTCATCCTGTTCAAGCACCTGATATAGGTACTTTTCCCGCAACCCGACGGCCCTATCAATGCAGTGACCTGATTGGAATAAAACGGTATACTGATATCCTTCAAGGCTTGAAAAGCGTTATAGTAAAAATTCAGATTCCTGCTTTCCATCTTGACGCTTTGTTGATTCATCGGTTCCTTCTCCGGTTATCTAGTTTTTACTCTTTCGATCAGGCGTTATCTAGCATGTATAAAGTATTAAACTAATTTACCCTTTGCAGAGTGAAATAGAAAATCGATCCCTGTATTTCTCCCGGAACGGGGCTCTCAACCCAGATATCCCCGCCTTGGGTGGTTACTATATGTTTGCATATGGACAGGCCCAGGCCGGTTCCGGAAGCAAGCTGTTTTGAGTGTGCTTCTTGCTCACGAAAAAAACGTTCAAATATCCTATCCTGAATATGGGAGGAAATCCCAGGACCGTTATCCTGAACATAAAACACGAATTTATCTTCTTGTTTTGAAACGCCCACTTGGATTGTATCACCCTCGTAGGTGTACTTTATAGCATTTTCCAGCAAATTGGTAAAAATCCGCACCAATTGTTCAAAATTGGATTCAACAATTACAGAGTCCCTGGGAAATTTATTATCCAGGCGGATCTGTTTTTCTTCCGCCCTGGAAGTACAAATTTCCCAGGCAGATGCTAAAGCACCAACCGCATCTATGGGCTCCAGATTATTTTTGTTTTCCTGCGATTCCAAACGTGCAAGCTGCATCAAATCCTGCAGCAAATAATGCATGTTGTCGGCATGCTTTCTAATAGTTTCCACAAAGTAATTCATGGTCTCCCGGTCATTCGGATCCACGGACAAGAGTGTTTCCGAATAACCCTTGATAGAAGTCAAGGGTGTACGCAACTCGTGGGATACATTGGCTACAAAGTCCCTTCTTATTTGTTCCAGCCTTTTCAACTCACTGATATCGTGCAGTACAATTATTATCTCCAGTGATTCATCTTCAAGAATATGCGGTACAATCGATGCATCGTAATACTTTTGTTCAGGTAATTGTATTTCCTTGGTAACAATATTTTGGTACTGATTTTCCAGTATGTAATTGCAAACATCCTGTAGTTCCGGACTCCTTATCACTTCTATGGGTTTCTTTCCCAGGACATTTTCAGAAAAGGCAAAATTATTCTCGATCCGTTTATTGGTAAGTTTTATCCTTCCCCTGTTGTCCAAAACAAGCAATCCCTCGTGCATACCGTTGATTATCGCCAGGGATTC
>CAJXKR010000344.1 GCA_913055815.1 uncultured Desulfohalobiaceae bacterium
GGCAGGATTGAATCCATGCTGGAGCAGTTGGTTTGTAAAGACATTGATCCCTATAGCCTGGCTGAAGATATTTATGCACAATATAAAGATTGAATCCTTGGGTGTTTAGATTAGTAATGTAGTTGTTTTTGCGGTTAATCAAGGATATGTAAACAATGTTTATATATATTATCAATGGTGGTAAAGATGTCTATTTTTTATTCAAAGGGGAGGTTTTATGACAGACATGCAAAAATTGTACAAACAGGTCATGGAAATCAATGGGTTACAAGACAAGGAGGAGCAGAAAAACAGGTCCAAGGAAATGTTGGGGGAGTTAAAAAATGACGATATTCCGGAATATTTCAACTGGGCGGAAGAAATATTCGAGGGTATGCACGTCAAGGAAAGGGGGGATCAAAAGGCCCTGATTTGGGCGAGTATGGAAACAGGGGAGGAAAAGAGCTATACCTACAAGGAATTTGCGGAAAACGGGAACAAGTGTTTGAATTACTTACGCAAGCAAGGCATCGAAAAGGGTCACAATCTCTATCTGATGTCTCCGATTGTGCCTGAGACATGGTTTGCACACTATGCCGGAGTTAAGGGGGGATTGGTAGCCGTACCCACAGCCACCTCCATGACAGTCAGGGAACTCAAGTTCAGGTTCGAGACCTACCCTCCGGATGTTATGATAGCGGAACAATCTGCTGTAGATACCATTGATGAAGCCCTGGAAAATGCTGGTACCCAGCCCAAGGTCAAGATAGTTCTGGGAGAAAAGCAAGGATGGACCAGTTATACGAGTTTGGATAGCGAGTCCGGTGATGCGGAGCCTGCCAAACTGCACAAAACCGACCTCATATTTTGCTTTTTTACCTCCGGGACAACAGGAATGCCCAAACGAGTCGGACATACTGCAATATCCTATCCGGTGGGACATCTCTCCACAGCCAATATGATAGGGATCCAGCCGGGAGATATCCACCACAATCTCAGTGCTCCGGGATGGGCAAAATGGGCCTGGAGCAGTTTCTTCGCCCCCCTGAACATGGGAGCGACTGTGGCCGGGTTCTACTTCAAGGCCCTGGACGGGGAAAAGTACCTTAGCTATGTCTCCAAATACAATGTTAATACTTTTTGCGGCCCGCCCACTGCCTGGAGACTGTTTGTGGGATTGGACCTGGGCAAATTCGATTTTTCTTCCATCCGGTATGCGGTCAGTGCCGGAGAGCCGTTGAATCCGGAAGCTATTGAGAAATGGGAGAAACATACCGGAACCAAGATCAGGGATTTTTACGGTCAAACCGAATCCACTGCCATGATCGGCAACCCCCCTTGGATGGAAGGCAGGATGCGCTACGGTTCCTTTGGATATCCCTCTTACATGTACGATATGGGGGTGGTGGACGACCAGGGAACGGAAATCACCAAGACCGAAGAAACCGGCCACATCGTGGTCAAGTTGGACAAAAGGAGGGCAATCGGACTGTTTACAGAGTATATCGGCAATCCTGAAAAAATGGCCCAATCCTTTGTGGGTGATTATTACTACACCGGAGACAGGGCGTATTTCGACGAGGACGGTTATTGGTGGTTCGTGGGCAGAGCAGACGACGTTATCAAATCTTCCGACTTCAGGGTAGGACCGTTCGAAGTGGAGAGCGTAATGGTTGAACATCCGGCTGTAGCGGAGTCGGCAGTAGTAGGTGTGCCGGATCCCCAAAGGTATCAACTGGTAAAGGCTTATGTGATATTGAGTCAGGACTATGAGCCTTCCAGGGATCTGGCATTGGAGCTGTTCAAGCACAGCATCGACATACTGGCCAAGTTCAAGATACCCAGAATTATAGAGTTTACCTCCGAACTCCCCAAGACTATCAGTGGCAAAATCAGGCGGGTGGAATTGAGGGAAAAGGAAAACAACAAGCAGGAGCAAAAGCAGGAACAAGGTGAATTTGAATATTTTTACCAGGATTTTCCTGAACTGAGTTCCAAAAAATAGCTTGCGTTTTCCCCGGTTTTTGGCCCTGCCAAAAACCGGGGTAGATTAATCTAAAAGTGCAGTACCTGCTAGTCAGTATCAAGTGGGATCTTGAGATCTGATATTGAACTGAACTTACGGAAAAATGGTTGGGCCGTTGCAAGGTTAATACAATCCGAAACCAATAAATACGGAGGTAATTATTATGGCAGATCCTTCACAAATAGTTCATGCATCCATGAATACACTGCTGTGGGAAGCGGCAATCATGACTATATGTATCGGTTGCGTAGATCTGGGTTGGGGCAAGAATGATCCCAGGGACCTGGGAATAGTACTTGTTGCAGGTGCTTTTTTGGAAACCATCGCCCTTGTTTTTGTATTGGCCAATGGTGCGGCCTTCGAAGCTACCATTGCAGCGGCATTTATTTTGGC
>CAJXKR010000345.1 GCA_913055815.1 uncultured Desulfohalobiaceae bacterium
CTCAGGAAGTTTTGGACCGGAGGGGATATCCGGACTGGATGGAAATTGATAGCGAAAATTACAAGGGAACGATCAAGGCCGAACCTCAAAGGGAAGATATCACGTTCCCCATAAATGAACATTTGATCGTGGAATTGTATTCCAAATAATTGATCGAATTATAAAGATACAATTATTTATAAAATAATCCCAGAAATTTAAATATATTTAAGCAGGTGTAGTTTATGATCCTAAAGGAAGAAGATAGATTAATAAATTGTAGAAACTGGATGGAACTTGTCAAGCCCAACCAATTGGTACAAGATTCTGATTCCACTTCTACCTATGGCAAATTTACCTGCGAACCTCTGGAAAGGGGATATGGTACCACTTTAGGAAATGCCCTGCGACGTGTATTATTATCTTCGCTTCAAGGTGCAGCAATTGTTGCAGTCAAAATAGACGATGTACAGCATGAATTCAGTACGATATCCGGTGTTAAAGAGGATGTTACGGATATAGTTCTTAATTTGAAGCAAGTGAGGCTTTTGATGGATACTGAAGAACCTCAAAAACTCACTTTGTATGCTGACAAGAAGGGAACAGTTACTGCAGAAGCAATTCAGGAAAACCAACACGTAAAGGTTTTGAATCCTGAACACAAGATTGCTACATTATCGGAAGATCGGGCATTGCACATGGAAATCGAGGTTCGAATGGGCAAGTCCTATGTTCCTGCTGAGCAACAAACCGGGTTTGAGGATCAGATCGGGGTAATTGTAATGGATGCGAGCTTTTCTCCTATAAGAAAAGTTTCTTATACTGTTGAGCAAGCACGGGTTGGACAAATGACCAATTACGACAAGTTGATTATGGAAGTTTGGACTGACGGCTCAGTATCACCTGAAGACAGCCTAGCCTACAGTGCCAAGATATTGAGAGAACAGCTAAGCATGTTTATTAATTTCGACGAGGAAAAGACTAAAGAAACCGAACCCGAGACTCAAAAGGAAGAGATTGATCCCAGACTCTTCAAGAGCATAGACGAGTTGGAGTTGCCTGTCAGGGCTAGTAATTGCCTAAAAAAAGCCAATATTTATTTGGTGGGTGAATTGGTCCAAAAATCGGAGAGTGAATTGTTAAAGGCCAAAAATTTCGGAAGAAAATCCTTGGATGATATATTGAAGGTTCTAAGGGAAATGGGTTTGGAATTGGGAATGAAAATAGACAATTTTGAACAGCAATATCAAAAGTGGTCGCAAAGGAAAGAGAATAATTATGAGACATAAGAAAAGGGAACGCAAACTCGGACGCACTTGGGAGCACCGCAAGGCACTGCTCAGGAATTTGGCTAAATCCCTTGTGGAGCAGGAAAGAATAAAGACGACCGAAGCCAAGGCCAAGGAACTCAGACGTGTGGCTGACAGACTTGTTAATTACGGACTTCAGGATACAGTTCATGCCAGACGAAACGCCTATAAGCTACTGGAAAACAGAACCCTTGTAAAAAAGCTTTTTGAGGAAATTGCACCCAGATTCCAGGAAGTGCAAGGTGGCTATACTAGAGTGGTAAAAACTCCTTATCCCCGTAAGGGGGATGGCACCTATCTGGCTATAGTCGAATTTTCTCGTAATTCACAACAAGAATAACAAGATCTTACAAAAAATTGCAGGCAGATTGCCTGCAATTTTTTGTAGTTTCATATTATTATTTATAATAGCTAGTATTTAGATAAAGAATGGATATTAAGAGGATAGAGAGTTTTTCCAAAGTTTACGAATTAAAAAGTATATCCAAGGCTGCACAGTTGCTCCACCTCTCCCAGCCCACTATCAGTACTCATATATCTTTTCTTGAGGCAGAATTGTCAGTGTCCTTGTTTGATAGGATAGGTAGAGAAATACTGCCCACTCAAGCTGCAGATATTTTGTACAACTATGCGCAAAGATTGATATCCCTGAAAGACAAGGCATATACAGAGATGCATGAACTGTATGCCAATATTGTTGGGTGTGTACACATAGGTGGAAGTACCATCCCGGGACATTATTTTTTACCCAGTATCTTGTCCGAATACCGGAAATATTACAAGCAAGTGGATTTAAATCTGGAAATTGCAGATTCAGCGAATATAGAAAACAAGATATTGGCCGGACAAATGGATGTGGGTGTTGTCGGGGCGAGCCAAGGGCATTCCGAACTTTTCTACCAAAAGGTTATGAAGGATGACTTGGTGGTTTTGGGCAGCTCTTTTTTCTTGAACCGCAAGGACCAATTGGAAAAAGATGACCTGTTGCTATTTCCTTGGGTGATAAGGGAGAAGGGTTCCGGTACGCGGAAAGCTATGGAAAAAGGATTGCTTAAGTTAAATTTGGATATTGAGGACTTGAATATTCAAACAGTGGT
>CAJXKR010000346.1 GCA_913055815.1 uncultured Desulfohalobiaceae bacterium
AGGTGATTGATCCCTGTAAATTTCATATTGCCTCTGCATATTTTATAATCTTGGATCTATGTTTCCGGGCCCTCCGCATTCCGGTGTGTAACAGGTGACGTTGGTGAATTCGCATTTCAGATTGCAGCTGGGGCAGGTTTCCGGAGGTGTGGAAGCAGACAGGGTATAGCCGCATTTGGAACACTTCCAATAGGTAAGTCCGCATTGAGGACAGATATCTCCTTCAAATTCGTCTTCGCTTGTATGACCGCAATGAGCGCATACTTTTTTGTCGTTTGCCATGATTTTCCTCCTTTATGCTTGAAGTGTTAAATAAATAAGACAACTATTGTTAATTCCGGCTCTATTGTTGGGGGAAAAGGTTTTAACGGAGCTTGGTCGGGAAGACCATCATTCCTCCCAGGTAGCCCAGCCCCATAACAAGCAGGGCCAAAAGCAGGATCAGTATATTGTAGGCCCAGCAGAAAAAAGCCAGGCTGGTAAGGCCTGTTGCCTTTGTGATGATTGCCAGGATGCCTAACCCAATCAGGGTGAGGGCCAGCCTGATTTTCCAGCGGACCAGTTGGGGTTTTTTGAGGCGATAATTGACCCAGAGGGTTAAGTATCCGGTGCCTACACTGGCAGCTGCTGACAGTACCCCCAGTATAAGCAAAACAAATGCGAATATGTCAAAATTCACACCGGCAGTTTTTCCCAACAAATAGTCCAGGATCAGGAAGAGCAGGGCAGTGCTCAGGTAGGCAGTGGGAAAGTGTACGCTTATGGGATGGGGATGCCTTCGCAGCATGGGAAAGAAACTGAACAGGACCTGCATGAACCGGGGCAGTTCGCTACTGTGTTGATCCGGTTTCAATACACCGACTTTCTTGATATTGGGCTGATTGAACACTTCCGCGAAGTGTGGGGCGGATTGCAACTGATCTGTCAGGTCGACTCCGGCCCGGTGCTTGTTCATGTGGGAGCCTTCAGCCCACAACGGGCTTGCGGTAACGTCATAGACCGTGTCTTCGAAAACTATGTATGCACTCCGTCCTTCTGCTCCGTCATACTTAGCTACTTCCTCCAGCGAGAACTGTGCTTCGTTTTTTGGCATGAGTCTTTCTCCAGATTCGTTTTTTGGTTTTGTGGTGTTCAATAAAAGGCGATATAATTAAATGCTATGTATAAAACTACTACCTTGTCAAGACAACTTTTTTCTGGATCGGAAGTATAACAGCAAGTTTTAAAAATTTAACTCCAACAGCGAGAATTTTATATTAAGCTTTTGGTGTGACAACATGGATCTATTCAGAGCAAAAGTGGACCACCCGGCAAGGCTAAAAGTTTCGCTGTAGTGCTAGAGGTTCGGAGGGGTCCTCCCCTTGTGGCAGGGGCAGTGTGATCTTCTATTTCAGAAATAGATATCCTCGAAAGTGCTCAACCATAGCAACCAGGTGATGCTCGCAGGAAACGGCATGGCATTTGAAGGAGCTTAAAATCGTGCAGCATGGCATTCATGCGTGGATCCGGTTTTTCCCTGTTACTGGGCTTGGTTCCTTGGCATTGCTCCAAGGACATTTCTTTCCAGGACTTCAATCAATTGTTCATGTTCCAACGGCTTGGCAATATAATCATCCATGCCCGCCTGCAGGAATCTTTCCCTGTCTCCGCTCATGGCGTGAGCAGTAAGTGCGATTATGGGAATATCCTTTAATTGGGTTTTGGAGTTTCTAATGCGTTTGGTAGTCTCCACTCCATCCAATACCGGCATTCGAACGTCCATCAGTACACAATCAAACTCGTTTTCCGCAAGTGCTTCCATGGCCTCTTCACCGTTTTGGGCTAAGCTCACTGCATATCCCTGCTTTTCCAATAAACTCCTGACCTGTAATTGGACCATGTCATCATCGTCAACAAGCAGAGTTCTCAAGCTCCTGTTTTCGAGAGGTCCTTCTTGGTCCCGATGGGATATGGACTCTTCCTGCAGGTACTTGGGAATCTTGAAAGGCAGTACTACATATACAGACGTCCCTTTGTCATACTGGCTAATTATTGATGCGTTTCCACCCATAAGGGCAACTAATTTTTTTACCAGGGGCAACCCCAGTCCAGCCCCTTCGAATTTTCTGGTGTAGGGTGAACCCGCATTATCTTCTGCCTGGGTAAAGGTCTCAAAAATCTTGTCCAATTTATCTTCCGGGATCCCCTTTCCTGTGTCCTCTACGCTGAATAGGATTCTGGAAGTATCTTCCCGGTTCTGGGGCATGAGAGAGGCCTGAACCTCTACTTCCCCCTTTTGGGTATATTTACAGGCATTTCCCACCAAGTTGAACAGGATCTGGGTGAGGCGGGTTTGATCCCCGATCAGACTTTCCGGGATGTTGGGGTCCAGAGA
>CAJXKR010000347.1 GCA_913055815.1 uncultured Desulfohalobiaceae bacterium
TATAACTATTTAAACGCTTGATGTTCAAGTTTTCATTAAATCTTTGATTTTATTTTGAATTTCGAGATTCGATATTCGAATTTTATTCCTGCAACAAGAAAAAATTCAAATACAAACAGCTAATTGAATTCTAGAACAAAAAAGCCGTGAAATTTGGGATTGCATAGTTGAATTGTTTGTTCTATCTTTAAAATGATAGTAAAATGGGCGAGTAGCTTGGCAAAAGTTTAAAATAATAAAAATGCGACTGCTAAGCTAAGGTATCCAGGAAAAGCAATTTTTAACACAAAGGAGGAGAAACATGGCCAAGAAATTGACTAGTATTTGTATTGCCTTGATGATTTGTTTTTTTAGCGTTTCAAATCTCTCTGCACAGAACAGGCATCCGGAAGATGTAGTTAAAAAGGTCAGGGAGCTTGCAGATACCCTTGCGGAAAATAAAAACTCTGTAGAAGACATTGAATGGAAATGGGGCGAAGAAGGGAATTACGCCTTCTTGATCGATTGCGACAGTATCAAGATGGTAAACCATCCGGTCAAGCCAGCACTGGAAGGCCAGGACCTGTCCAACCTGCAGGACAAGACTGGTAGTTACTTTTTCCTGGAATACTGTACTATGGCCAACGATAATCCTGAAAAAGGCGGATGGGTTGAGTATTGGTGGCCCAAACCCAATGAAGAGGAGCCTTCCAGGAAGCTATCCTATGTCTATTCCGTGCCCGGGGAAAGTAGTAAAGTAATTTGTTCGGGTGTTTATACAGATGAATTTACACAAGAGGAGTTGAATAAAAGATTGCAGGATTAGTGTGCCGCAATTGATTCTTTCCTGATCTACCTACGGGGATCTCTTGTAGTGCAGGGAAGGTTTAGTCACCGGCGCGGTTGATTTTTCATACATACAGGAGCTAGCACTATGCAGGACGGTAATTTAGCTACACAAAGGGTTACTGTACTGGGAGCCACCGGATATGTGGGAGGAAGGCTGGTTCCCAGGTTGTTGGAGGCGGGATACAAGGTGCGGGCTGTGGCAAGATCGGCCTCCAAGCTTAATTGCCGTCCTTTTGCCGGACACCCCAATCTGGAGATAGTTGCAGCCGACGTGTTGGACCGGGAGTCTTTGACCCTGGCACTTCGTGACAGTTATGCAGTTTACTATCTGGTTCATTCCATGGGAGCGGCAAATAAGGATTTTGCTAGTACTGACAGGCAAGCTGCCCAAAACTTGGTGTATGCTGCGGAACAAAATCGGGTAAGCCGCCTGCTCTATTTGGGTGGATTGGGTGAACAATCTCCTGAACTCAGCCATCATTTGCGCTCCAGGCAGGAAGTGGGGGAAATCCTGGAGTCGAGTTCGATCCCTCTGACCTGGTTACGGGCCGCGGTGATTTTGGGATCCGGCAGCGCCTCCTTTGAACTGGTGCGCTATCTAGTGGATAGGTTGCCAGTGCTGCTTACTCCCAAATGGGTGCGTACCTTGAGCCAACCCATCTCTATCCGGAATGTCCTGGACTACCTGGTAGGCTGTTTGGAAAATCCGGATACCGCTGGACGACGGTTCGATATAGGCGGTCCGGATATTCTGAGTTACGAGGCCTTGTTCAGGATTTACGCCCAAGAGGCTGATCTTCCCAGGCGGCTAATTATACGCATCCCGTTTATGAATCCAAAACTGAGTGCTTATTGGATAAATATTATAACACCGGTGCCGGTTAGCTTGGCAAGGCCATTGTTTGAAGGTATGCGCAATGAGGTTGTCTGTCGTGAAAACAGTATCAGGACATATGTACCGGTGCGGTTGCTCTCCTGCAGGGAGGTTATTTCCCGTGCTTTGCAAAAAATCCGTCAACAGGAAGTAGACACGGACTGGTCCCAGGCCGGTCAGGTCCGGCCCCCGGAATGGTTGGCCTATGGAGACGCACCCTATGCTGGAGGGACGGTGCTGGAATGCAATTACAAGGTGGAAATTGGTTGCAGTCCGGAAGAGATTTGGCAGGTGATAACCAGTGTAGGAGGAGAAACAGGCTGGTTTTTTGCAGACACCCTTTGGAGGTTGAGGGGGCTGGCGGATAAATTTTTTGGCGGAGTCGGGCTTAGAAGGGGCAGGCCTCAAACCGGTCAATTAAGGGTGGGTGATGCCCTGGATTTTTGGAGGGTTCTGGTAGTGGAGGAGAATCAAAGTCTCCAACTGCTTGCGGAGATGAAATTGCCCGGAGAGGCGATAATGCAGTTCCAGATCCAGCCCCTGCAGAACAAGGGTTGCGAATTGCGGCAGATTTCCCGTTTCTTGCCCCACGGCCTTACCGGAATCATTTATTGGTATGCTTTCCATCCGTTTCACAAATATATCTTTCGGGGCATGCT
>CAJXKR010000348.1 GCA_913055815.1 uncultured Desulfohalobiaceae bacterium
AGACCGGGATAACAAACAGGTGTTTGCCCGCGAGAAAAACTCGGAACAGGAAAAGGCCTATCATTACGACAAGCTGGTCCTGGCCACCGGAGCCAGGGCTATCAGGCCCCCGATCCCGGGAGTGGATCTGGGCCGGATATGGACAATGAAAGAATCCGGGGACGCGGAGAGTGTTGCAGAATCCATTTCCACTCAGGGACTAAAGCGGGCGGTTATTATCGGAGCGGGTCTTATCGGGGTTGAAATGGCCGAGGCCTTGACCAGCCGGGGACTGGAAGTCACCTTGGTTGAAATGTTCGATCAAATCCTCCCCCAGATGTTGGACAAGGAAATGGCCATGCTCGGAGCCAAACACCTGCGGCAAAAGGGTGTAAACCTGAAACTGGGCACCAAGGTCACCGGATTTGAGGGAAAAGACAACGTGGAGGCGGTAAAACTGGAAGAGGAAAGCGTAAGCGCTGACATGGTCTTGCTGTCCGCCGGAATCAAACAAAACGATGAACTGGCCAGAGAAGCGGGACTGGAATGCTTTGAAAAAGGGGGAATCAAGATAAACAACTTTTGCCAGACCAGTGACCCGGACATATACGCAGGAGGAGACTGCGTATTCAACGATTATCTGCATCCCGTTCTCCGCTCCCAGCTGTTTGTACCTCTCGGCTCCACTGCCAACAAGCACGGACGAGTAATAGCTGATAATATCAGCGGCAACAGGGCCACAAACTTTCCGGGGGTACAGTGCACCAGCATCTGCAAGGTATTTGATTACAGTTTCGCCAGAACCGGCCTTACAGAAACCATGGCCAAACAAGAGGGACATGAGGTGGAAACCATGATAGTAAGCGGGGCGGACAAACCGCACTATTTCCCAAATCACAACCCGCTTAACATTAAATTGATAGCTTCCAAGAGGGACAGGACGATTCTGGGAGCACAGGTAGTCGGACCGGGTGTCGCGGACAAACGAATAGACGTAGTTGCCAGTGCAATGTACTTTAATGCCAGCCTGGACGACTTGACCAATATAGATCTAAGCTATGCCCCTCCTTTTTCTCCACCCCTGGATCCCATAACTGTAGCAGCCTTTGGACTGAACAACAAGATGGACGGTTTGGCCAAAGGCCTGCCACCTTTGAAAGCCAAGGAAATAATGGATAGTGAAAATGATTTGGTCTTACTGGATGTTAGAACGCCTGAGGAATTTCAAGCCATGCGCATTCCGGATTCCAGGGTGGTAAACATACCCTTGGGCCAACTCAAACAGCGCATCCAGGAAATCCCGGAAGACAAACCGGTATTGGCATTTTGCAAGATCAGTATGCGTGGATACGAAGCCCAGAGAATACTGGAAGCTGCAGGCTTTGATAACGTTTATTTCATTGAAGGAGGAGTGGTGGGCTGGCCCTTGGAAATAGAGACCGGAGAACCGCAATCCTGAACTTAAAGCAGGAAGGAAATAAAAACCCCGCTTCCGCAGTTAGATTGGGAGCGGGGTTTTCATTTTATTGCGAGTTTGCACAAAACTCCGGGATATTCGAGATGATCAGTTTTGCAGGTATTTTTCATTTTCATTTATCAACTTGTCCAAAAGCGGCTGAACGGATTCTTCTCCAACTAATTGTTTAAGCTGAGGTTTGGACTCTTCCAAAAGGGTCTTGAAAAAATTGCGTCTTGTGTCCGGAGGTTGCTCGGCCACTTCCTCCCAGGTATCGAACTGACTCTTTGCCACTGCGCTCATAGCCCCGGACCTAAAAACTCCTTTAAAGGTCATGACTCCGACATCAGGAAAATCTGCATTAGCTATCTGGGAAAGTTCGGTGATCTTTTTCTCCTGCATTTCCGCACCCATGGTCACATCCCTGATTATCTTGCAGCAATCAAATATTCCCATATTGCCGATTGTATGGTTCAAGAACCTGAAGTCGTTCTTGTCTATTCCTTCCATAATCGCATTTGCCGCCTGCGGATCGTATTGAAAGTCATTCAGGCAGACATCCACTCCTTCCCTGAAGTAGAGCACCCTGTTCAAGGCAACCATATCCCTCTGCATTTTGTCCAGATCTATTGCTGCCAAATCGTCTATAAAACCGAATGCATGTCTTACCTGATGCCACCTGTCAAAGGCGTTCCACATCTTGTAACCGCGCTCTGTCTCCAGGTCGGTCCCCCCTTCTATAGGGGCGTGATTTTTCCCTGAAATCGTGCATCCCGATTGAATCGTGGGCATATTATCCAACTCCGAGACCCTGGAAGTCACCCA
>CAJXKR010000349.1 GCA_913055815.1 uncultured Desulfohalobiaceae bacterium
CCGTTGCCTGTAAATGTTCTGCCTTCAAAGAAATGGCCGTCTTCAAGAGCCAAAATTGCCTGCATCGCTTTGCTCCTGTTCTAAAATGGATTTTACAATTCTTAAATCTTCGGGTTCATCAACTCCATAACTTTTGTGGGTGGTCTGCTGGATATGTATGGGAATTCCAGCTTCCAAAAAGCGCAGTTGTTCCAATTTTTCCGTTTGTTCCAAAAAGCTGGGACCCAAGGTGGCAAACCTTTTTAAAACATCCAGTTTGTATGCGTACAGTCCGACATGCCCCCAATAGATGGGATTTTGACTGGATCCCGCGTAATATGGTATTTTGGATCTGGAAAAATACAAGGCCTTGTGTTGATGTGAAAAAATCACCTTGACCAAATTGGGATTTTCAGCCTCCGGATTTGTTATTTGCCTGGCTAGTGTAGATACTTGAACTTCTTCCCGTTCAAAAGGGTCAATTAATTGAGTCAGCATTTCCGGATGCAGCAGGGGCTCGTCTCCCTGGATGTTCAATATTACCGATTCGCCGGTGATATTCAGGTGTCCACAGGCCTCGAGTATTCGATCGGTCCCGCTCGCATGATGTTTTGCAGTCATCAGCACAGGAATTTCCAGATTGAGTGAGGCATCGTATATCCTATTGTCGTCTGTAACTAGATATACTTGATCCAGGTAAGGGCACTGGATGGACCTGTTGTATACATGCCAAAACATGGGCTTGTTTGCAATCTCTGCGAGTGGCTTGCCCGGAAACCGGGAAGATTCGTATCTGGCGGGAATGAAGCCGTAACATTTGTTTGAATTTATCATGGATAAAAACACCTATATATGAAAATCCATTTTATTTTATCAAGGTTTTTATTTGAAAATCTGCTATTATTATTCTATATTAATTTTTGTTTTTTTTAATAAAAATTTTGTGATCAGATATATATGTATAGCTTATCAGAAAATGTTTGAAAACCCCAAGTTAAAAAAAACAATAAACTGCGGATAAACAACAGTGAAAGCAGCCGGTTACTGGGTCGAGCCAAGTTTTAGCCTAGCACAGGTCCCAAAATAAAGTTGTTTCACGGGAAGAACTATAACTTTATTCCTTTTTATGTCAAAGAAAAAACTAGTTGTTCGTTTCCGGGGTTGGCGTTTCAGGTTTCCGGGTTCAATAGCTACAGTTAAGGGTAGGGCTATGGGATTGTTTTGGTAAAGATGCAGTTTAATGAAGTTGGCAACAACAACTAAAATTTAAAAATTGTATGGAGTTAATCTATGCCTATTTTTCTTTATAGTGCAAAGAATAAGAGTGGAAGGAGTACGAAAGGGGAGATGGAAGCTTTATCCCTGGATATGGCCAGAACTGTACTTCAGAAAAAAGGTTATACCAATATAAAGGTCAAGCCCAAGCCCAAGGATATATTTGAAGGTACCTTTCTGGAGTCTAGCGTCACCAGCAGGGACATGGTGATATTCTCCCGGCAGTTTGCCACTATGATTGATTCCGGAGTGCCTATAATGCAGGCTTTGCAGGTTATGTGCGAACAAACTGAAAACAAGAGGTTGAAGAGAAAACTAATGCAGGTGCGAGACGATGTGCAGGGTGGAAGTTCCCTGTACGAGGCCTTGTCAAAGCACCCGGACGTATTTGACTCCCTGTATACGAATATGGTCAATGCCGGAGAGACCGGAGGAGTATTGGACAATGTCCTGGACAATTTGGCCGAGTATATAGAAAAGGCCTCTAATCTGAAATCCAAAGTAAAAGGAGCAATGATATACCCGGCAGTGGTTGGAGTGATAGCCATTGCTGTTGTTGCGATTCTACTAATCTTTGTCATTCCAACTTTTAAGAAGATGTTTTCCGACTTTGGTCAGTCCCTTCCTGCTCCAACTGCCTTTGTTATAGGTTTGAGCGAGTTTGTCACATCCAATATCCTATGGATATTCTTGGGAATTATCGCTATTGTAATAGGATTCAGTTTTTTCTACAAGTGGGAGAAAGGGAAAACGATTGTTGATGGCTGGCTATTATTCATGCCGGTTTTTGGACCCTTGTTGAGAAAGGTTGCTGTGGCTAGGTTCAGCAGGACTTTCAGCACCATGGTGGGAAGCGGTGTTCCAATCCTGTATGCCCTGGACATAGTTGCCAAGACAGCAGGAAATAAGATTGTGGAAAACGGGGTGTTGGAGGCCAAGAAGAGCATTGCGGAAGGCCAGACAATAAGCGAGCCCTTGGAGGAAACCGGTGT
>CAJXKR010000350.1 GCA_913055815.1 uncultured Desulfohalobiaceae bacterium
CAGCGCCTGAAAGCCTATCTTACCCAGCAGGGTTATTCCACCCGCCTGGTGGATGCTGCCCTGGGTGCGGGGATGGACGATATCTGGACCATGTACCGCAAGCTGCAGGCACTGTATAGTTTTAGTCTGCAGGAAGATTTTGAGCACGCTGTGTTAACCTTCAAGAGGGCGGACAATATAATAAGAAAACAGGGAGAGAGCGCACCCAGGCCCTTGGACAAGCAAGTGGAATTTGAGAAGTTGACCGAAGGAGCTGAATACGAGTTGGCGGATCATATTCAAAAACTGGTCCCCAAATGGGAAGAGTTGTGGGAGAATGAACAGTTCGACCAGTTGTTTGCCCTGCTCAGGGAATTAAGGCCGGTAGTGGACGCATTTTTTGACAACGTTATGGTAATGACCGATGATCCGGACCTGCGCCAAAACAGGCTCAATATCCTTAAATCCCTTGTGGACAGGCTCTCCCTGCTTGCAGATTTCAACGCACTACAGATTTAGATTCTGGACGTTGGAAACTGCAGACTTGAAATTAGAGGTGATAGGAGGAAAAAAGCAAAATGCAGGATAAGAGTTTTGACGATTTGGTCGCTAATATCCAGAATGAGATCTTGCAGCAGACAGAAGAGGAGTTCGGCCAGGCTTTTTTTGAAAGATGGAATAATCCCCAATTTATGCAAGAAATGGAATATCCGGATACTTCGGCCAGTTTGACCGGAAGTTGCGGTGACACAATGCAGATATTTTTAAAGCTGGAAAGGGATAATATTGTAGATGCGAGCTTTTTTACCAGCGGATGCGGTGCAAGTATAGTTTGCGGCAATACCGCCTGTGAACTGGCAATGCATAAAAGCCTGGAACAGGCGGCTGCCTTGGAAGGAGAGGATGTCCTGGAAGTCCTGGGAGGATTGCCTGAGGAACACCAGCACTGTGCGCATTTGGCTGTTCAGACCTTGCGGGAAGCAATAAGGTCGTATTGGGCTATCTAAAACAGGGAGAGGTTCCACGCCCCTTACCCTGAACACAAAAAGTGGACCAGTATGTGTGCCCCGGAGATTGCCCTTTCCCGCATTGAAAACTTATTATTTTCGTATCCCGGAAATAGTTATGCCAAGATCCTTTCCAGATCGAATTTTTGGGTAAGGTCGTTGTCAATAACGTATATGCAAATCTCTTTGGCCCCTTCCTCGGAGTAGCCGAATTTATTGCACAAGTTTTTGATAAGGAATCTGACATCCTCTTGGATTCTCTTGTCGTAGCTTTTGAATTCCTCTTCGTGAAAGCTCTTGATTGCCCGTCTGAAGTTCTCGTTGTCCAAAAAGGGTTCCAGGACCTTTTCCTTCAAGTTATACACGTAGCGTTGGAATAGGTCCTGATATATCTGGGTGTCTCGAATATCTTTCTTTTCCTGCATGATTTCCTGGGGCAGGGTAACAGAAGAATATTTTTTCTGGGTATCTTCCCGGAATCTCCTTTTGGTGTTTTTGTCCTCTTGGGGATGGAGCAGTTTGTTTTCGATGTTTTCGAAGAATTCCGTAGTGATCTCCAGTTGTTCCTTGGTAAAGGTACAGGTCTGAGTGCTTCCGGGCTCGAAATTGACTGCGAAGAGGTAGTTCTGAATGTCCCTGGAAATCCTTTCTTGGTTGTAATAGTACATGGCTTCCTTGACTTCCTGAAGCACACTGTGGTTGTACAGGTTTACCAGTGAGTCCAGGAAGTGTTCAGGTATGAGGTCTGCGATTTCACTGGGTGCGTTGTTAAAGAAATTGCAGAGAGTGTCCATGGTTATAAGTTTTCCCTCTTTGGCGTACTTGGAGAAAAAATCGTTAAATATCTTGATGGATTCACGTCCGGAGATGCCTTTTTCACCTTCTGTCTCCGCTTCCTGGATTATTTTCCGTCTTCTTTCCGCTGTGAACTTCTTTTTGTCTTCTTCTGTGATCCAGTAGGGTATGTTCCCCCTGAAGATTTCCATTTTCAACAAATGCAGGTTTTCGTCGCAGTAGTCCCTGTACTTGCGGGGAAAATTGATCCATTCCAAAAGTGCTGGGGATTCCCTGTTCAATCTGGTGGAGATGATCACCCTGGCAAAATTGTTCAAGACCATGGGTAGAAACTTGTTCTCAATATGCTGTCCAAAGGTGTTTTTGTAGATTTCCACTTCAGTGTAAATGTCCAGGACATAAGGGATCTTTATGTATTCGATCCTGTCTTCGAA
>CAJXKR010000351.1 GCA_913055815.1 uncultured Desulfohalobiaceae bacterium
GTGACCTATTTCCGGATTGTTATCTGCGGAGCCGGGCTGGTTGTTTTGAGTTCTGTGTTGTCCTGTTTTTATTCCGGCCGGGGCTTGACCAGAATAGTCATGTTTATTCATCTGGCCGGGGCGCTGGTTAATATTCCCCTGGATTACTGCGTGATCAACGGGATAGGTCCTTTTCCCGAACTCGGGATCGCTGGAGCAGCTTTTGCAACTGTTACTGCTTTCGCAGTGATTACGCTCCTGTTTTGCCTTGCAGTCTTTAGCCGCAAGAATAGACAAAGATTCGGGACCTGGAGGGAGAGATCCCTCGATCCGGAACTTTTCCGGAGACTGATGCGATATGGACTGCCCAGCGGCATACAAATGTTTCTGGAAGTGTTCTCCTTTACATTTTTTATACTGATGCTTGGCAGATTGGGAGACAGGGCAATGGCAACCTCCAATATCGTGCTGTCCATAGAGAGTCTTTCCTTTTTGCCAATGATCGGAATGCATATAGGTATTAGCACCCTGGCAGGGCAGGCTGTGGGTAAAAAACGCCCTGAAGACGGAGTTTACGCCACCAACAGCGCCCTGCATCTAGTGTTTATCTATATGGTGTTTATTGCGATTGCCTTTATTGTTTTCCCAGGTCCCTTTCTGGCTTTGTTCAAGCCCGACGAAATCCCTGATCAGGAATATGCAAAGATCGTGGATTCCGGAATAATCCTTCTTAGATTTGTGGCGGTATATTGTTTTTTCGACGCATTGAATCTGGTTTATTCCGGAACACTAAAAGGAGCCGGAGATACCCGGTTCATTATGAAAGCTATCGGGATCCTGGCTTTGACAGTGATGATCCTTCCCATTTATCTGGTGGTGGAGATTTTGCCCCTGGGATTGTATACGTCTTGGGCGATCCTGACTTTGTATATCAGTGCACTGGGTATAACCTTCATGCTAAGATATAAGCACGGGGCCTGGAAGAAGATGCAAGTAATTGAAGATACAGCAGAGATGGAAAAGTCCGGATTTTGATTCAAATTGCCAAGGTAATTTCTTTTTCCCGAATAACCTCGGCAATGACACTTAATTAAATCTTAATCCAGGATAAAGGTTTCAAATGTTGTGACCCTGGACCTAGTCTGTTTTTTGCCCGTGTAAGAGCATGTATTTTGAAGATTTTTGAATCACCTCGTAAATCGGTGAGTTCCGGATTTTTTTTATTGTATATGAAGTTGGACTCCGAGGTGTTGAAACTGTAAAAGGGCTGGAAATGCTGTGTCTCCCCCAGGACTTTGACCACCCCGGAAACCTCTTCTATGGAATATATCTGGTAGTTGACAGATTTTCCCTTCCCGGCCTGATGGGATACTTGGTCTGCTTGTGGTCCATAATTCTTTTTTTTCTTTACGTCCCTTGTCATAGAGTTTCAGCTCCTGGTGTTGCTTGCCATTTTTTCATATAAGGGGCGTAAGAGGGCTTTTTGCAGTGGGGAATAAATACTAATCCCCCTGAGCTTCCTGCTGCAGCCGCGCATAAACATCGGAATTTTTGATAGGGGGATTGTTTTTGGCAATGTCTGCTGCTGTTTGGCCCTCTTTGTTACGAAGGCGCGCATCAGCTCCGGCATCCAGGAGTATTTTCACTATTTCCGGAGTTGGAGTACTTTTGGCAGCATACATCAGTGCAGTCCAGCTACTCTTGTTTCGAATATTTACTTTGGCTCCTGAATCAATAAGCGCCTTTACTACCTCGGGATCTTTTTCATCAGCAGCGTACATAAATGCTGTATTGTCATTGTGATCTTGGGCATTTACATCCGCCCCGGCTTTGACAAGTGTCTTTATTACTTCCGCATCATTGCTATCAGCAGCAAACATCAAAGCGGTTAGGCCATCATTGTCCCTGGCATGCAAATCCGCCCCGGCATCCAAAAGCACCTTTATTGCCCCGGGTTCATTATGTCTAGCAGCATACATGAGTGGTGTGCGACCATTATCAGCTTGTGCATTTATCTTGGCTCCTGCATCTAACAGGGTTTTTATTTAGCATATAGACGATAAAATTGATAGAATCGCTATTAGTGCAGCAATCAGTTTTATTTTAATATCCACAAACATCCCTCCTTAACTATCTTGCTCAGAGAACAGAATACAGATAACAGATGACAGAAAAAAGAACTGAAGAA
>CAJXKR010000352.1 GCA_913055815.1 uncultured Desulfohalobiaceae bacterium
TTGGTTCTTTTTCTTACTTAAAACCTTAACACTCTAAAACATAAAACTTTTTCATGTTAACTCCCATGCCCTGGCGGGCACAACGAAGTATGAAAGAGTTGCTGAGTTCTTCTCGCCCCGCCCTGCCAAGGCAGGGACGGGGTCGAGATTGCCGAGTTAATAAGCTGTTAAGTAAGAATCATAAAATTTGGCCCATAATATTTCTTTTTCTTGCTCGACAACCAGGGCAGCTTATGGGCTTAACACTTCTTTCATCTCAACTAAAAACCAAAGAACGAATAACCAGGAACCGCTTTTTTATGTTAACCAGGAACCCTTTAAATTCTAAGTATTACTGTGTCTGGACACAAAACCTTCGATCCTGTTTATAAACTGTATATTGCTATATCTGCCAGAAACCTTGCTCTCTTCAAACACCCTGTTGCCTTCCTCTTGGCATTTCTCACAGGCCCCTCTGGGAACTTCTATTCCCAGGCAGGACTTGTTTTTGCTGGAATTGGAATCAATAACCAAAATACCCCGGCAGTGTTCACAATCCAACAAATATTCCTTCTGCCTCTCGGTAATGAATCCTGTATCGTAGAATATTTCCTGGTTACGCACAAAATAATTATCCTTTTTATCCCTGCGAATTTGAGCATCCGGGGGATTAAAGTAATGATTCCGGACCATTTCCGAGATCCTCTTGACATGATCGGTTACCTTGGAGGACTGCCTTATTGCTTCCGGATCAAAATCCGGCTCCCTGACATAATCAAAGTCCAGCCCTGCCATGGCCAAGACTATACCCAAATTCACGTAGGGCAATGCTCCCTGTATGGAATATCCACCTTCCAAGACCGCTATGTCCGGATTCAGGACCTTGTTTAACTGGGCGTATCCCTGGGCTGAAAAATTCATGTTGGTGAGCGGATCAGAAAAATGGTTATCCTGGCCTGCGGAATTGATTACCATCTCCGGCTGAAAGTCCTCCAGCACGGGCATAATCACTTCGTTCAACACGTGCAGGAAACCCTCATCCGAGGTCTCCGGTGGCAAGGGAAGGTTCAAGTTCTTTCCCTGGGCCTTAGGACCTCCCAATTCCCCGGGAAATCCGCTGCCGGGAAACAACGTCCTGCCGTCCTGGTGCACGGAAATATACAAGGTTTCCGGATCGTGCCAGTATATGTTCTGGGTGCCGTCCCCGTGGTGACAGTCAGTATCCACTATTGCCACTTTTCCCACACCGTAGTGTTCCCTTAAATACTCCACCATGATTGCCTCGATATTCACATTGCAAAACCCCCTGCCGCCGTGCACGGACTTCATGGCA
Source organism: uncultured Desulfohalobiaceae bacterium (assembly GCA_913055815.1). Lineage (GTDB taxonomy): Bacteria > Desulfobacterota > Desulfovibrionia > Desulfovibrionales > Desulfothermaceae > CAJXKR01. Next base: position 1,313 of record CAJXKR010000352.1, read on the forward strand.
TGATGGCCCGGGGGCCTCACCAGGGCAAAGGACTTGTCTTCCAGGCCTTTTTGGTAGAGATCACCGGACTTGATGGCCCCACCTGCTGAAATCAAGTGGGAATTGGTCAGATTGGAAGCAGTGTCCGGAAAACAGAAATGCACCCTCCTTATATCTTCCAAATCCGCCACTTGGGGCTTGTGCTCTGTTATTCCGGGGACATCGAACACACCCTCTTCTTTTAGCTGGTCCATCGTATACAGGAGTCTCTCCTGTCGCTCGGGATGAGTGGGAGTAATCGCCCAATCAAAAGCAGGAAAGAATACGACCCCTAAGTTGTTTATTGCTCTTTGCATACACACCTCGCTGCTTCAGCATATTCCGGGATTATCCCCGGCTTTATCTGGGATTTGACTCGAATATCCTGACCTACTGTATACATACCCTTGACCATATTCATTGCACTTTCTTCCACAAATTCAATCTCGTCTGGAGATACACACAATTGCAAGGTCCGGTTCAAATAATTCAGCAAATGCGACCTAACATCCTCCTTGGCCTGCTCCAGGCTGTATCTGCCGGATATATTTTCCTGGACACCCAATACAGCTATGGACATGTTGTGCTTTTCAGTGTCAGCCAACAGCTCCACTTCGTAAGTAGACCTGGCCATGGCGGCACCCAGGGCATTGGCCACAGAATAATTATCCGGGATCACGGGAAGCAAATCAAACTCCCTGGACAGATAGGGAGCCAGCACCTTTGCCGGGCCACCCATCAGATATATCTTTTTGGGAGCCACTTTCTTGTATTCCAAGAACTCGTGCACTGTATA
>CAJXKR010000353.1 GCA_913055815.1 uncultured Desulfohalobiaceae bacterium
AGCAATTCCACGGTTAACTTGAGGTCGTGCATCCCGAAGGGAGTTGGTTCTGCTACTACAACCACATATTCCGCACCATCCAAGGATTCGATAACCGGACAGGAAGTCCCGGGAGGAGCATCTATTATTTGTATATCTGATCCCTGGCTTTCACCCCTGTCCTTGACCTTGCTTATCAATGGAGGGGCCATTGCCTCACCTATACGCAAGAGCCCTCCGAAAAAGTTAATGCCGTTTATACTCCCGGAACGTAATACCCCGATCTCCCGGGTGGTTTCAGTAATTGCATCCGCGGGACAAATGTATTCGCACAAACCGCAACCGTGACACAATTCCGGAAAAACCATTATATGATCCACCATCCAAATCAAAACCTTGAATCTGCATTCCTGTGCACATTTTTGACAGGATTCGCCCAGACAATTTTCCTGATCAATTTTGGGGATAGGCACGTACTGCTTTTCTTCGCTACTCCAGTCCCCTTTTAGGAATAGATGGGAATTGGGTTCCTCTACGTCACAATCTATAAAATTGACCTTGTAATCTTTTTTTGTGGCAAGATACGAGGCCAAATTGACAGCCAACGTGGTTTTACCTGTTCCCCCTTTGCCGCTGGCTATAGCTATACGCATAATTACTCCTTTGATCTATACAAACTATTCAGTCTTGTAGGTATTTTTCATTTTCTTTTTCTAACTTGTCCAAAAGCGGCTGGACTTTATCCTCCCCGATTATTCTATTTAGATGGGACCTGGATTCTTCCAAAAGGGTCTTGAAAAAATTTCGACGTATACTGGCAGGTTGTTTGCTTACTTCCTCCCAGCTTTCGAATTGGCTCTTTTCAACCGCCCTTTTGGCCCCAAAGCGAAATGCCCCTTTAAAAGTCCTGACCTCAATATCCGGGAAATCCATGTTTGCTATCTCGGCCAATTCGCTGATTTTTCTTTCCTGTTTTTCCGCACCCTTTGTACTCATTGTATAACCTCCGAAATCAAGATTTACCAGTGGCCAGGTTTGTCAGCACCATTGCTGGGACTGAGGTGTCCATCCCTGAAGGCAGAAACAGCCTCTTGAACAGTACGATTTTGATCAGACAGGTAAATCTCTATATTGCCGGATTTCAATGCGGAAAAGGCCTTGGGACCGATATGTCCGGAAATTACAGCCTGTGCTCCGGAATTGGCAACCTTTTGAGCGGTTTGTACACCCGCTCCCTGATTGGCATAAAGATTCTCTTCGTTGGACAAGTATTCATAACTGTCGGTTTCGGTATCGTAAATTATAAAACCGCCAGCACGTCCGAACCTGGGATCGAGGTCGGAATTCAAGTCCTTTCCTTTGCAACTGATAGCTATTTTCATTTCTTACTCCTTGTATTTTTTTATGTCTTCAGTTTCTTCCCCGGGGTTTTTTGTTTCATGCAATTTTCCAGTACATCCCGGCATGACATGTTTTTGCAAATTTTGCTCCTTCCAGGCTTTCAGTACCTGTTCAGTATCTCCGTGAATCCAATCCAATACTTTTATTCCATAGTCGGAAAACATTTTTTTGCAATTGATACATATACCCCCGCAAATCAATATATCTACCTGGGCAATTATCAATGCGGAAATGCGTGAAATATAGCTGCAGTTCCTGGGCAACAAAATCTCACCCGCTTCTGTCAACTTATGATTGGAGGGATCATAGTTATATATCCGAAAGAAACAGGTGTTCTCGAATATTGTGGTGACTCTATTGTTATAGAGCGCCAAACTTATCTTCATAATTCTGCTTCTTGGTATTTGAATAGTTTGGTATTTTAAAGGGTTTCCAATTTAAAGCAATTTGTATGCCAATCATCCATGTTGCGCAATGGCGGGGTTGAACAGTAAAGACTGGGGGATTGTTGACTAATTTTGCAACAGCAGGATCAAAGGTAGGCGCAATATTAGCCTGGATTGTTGCATTTATCCAATAAACGGCGCAATGTATCCTTGGAGATATCAAGTTCCCTGCAGGCAGCCATCTTTTTTCCCTGGTGCCTTTCCAGGGC